>CALLHT010000248.1 GCA_938009335.1 uncultured Rhizobiaceae group bacterium | reverse complement strand
GCCGACCTTCTTGCGAAAGTGAAGCCGCATATTCGTTACTTCCACTCGTCACAATATATCAACGACCTTGCCAATGGCGATGTTTGTGTGTCTGTGGGTTGGTCTGGTGACATTTTCCAAGCACGTGACCGCGCTGATGAGGCGGACAACGGAAACGCAATTTCGTACGTCATTCCGAAGGAAGGCGCTTTGTCTTGGTTCGACATGATGGTAATTCCCGCAGATGCGGCAAACACCGAGAACGCGCATAAGTTTCTGGACTTCCTTATGGATGCGCAAATTACCGCAGATATCACCAACTACGTTTGGTATGCGTCTGCAAATACACCTGCACTCAAGCTGATTGATCAGGAAATTCTGGATGATCCGGGCATTTTCCCGCCAGATGCGGTTAAAGAAAAACTATGGGTTTCTCCGGTCTATGAAGCACGTGCAGACCGAGCCTTAAACCGTGAATGGACACGGGTAAAAACCGGTCAATAATTAACACTCAAAACAAAGGGCGGGGAAATTTGTATCTCCGCCTTTTTCTCTTTTTGAAAGTATTTCCATGAGTGATCCGGTTGGGGGCAAAGATCGCGATGCCTACCTCAGCATAAAGCAGATTTCTAAACATTTTGCCGAGGTTAAAGCAGTCGACGACGTTTCACTTGATATCAGGCAAGGCGAGTTCTTCTGTCTGCTTGGCGGTTCAGGTTCGGGCAAATCCACTCTTTTACGCATGATCGCAGGGCTTGAAATTGCCACTTCTGGCCATATCGAAATTGAAGGTCAGGACATCACGGCGGTTCCACCTTGGAGCCGACCTGTAAATATGATGTTCCAGTCCTATGCACTTTTTCCTCACATGAATGTCGAGAAAAATATTGCTTACGGCCTCAAACAGGATGGTTGGCCGAAAGACGCCATGGCGGAACGCGTCAATGAACTCTTAGAGCTTGTGCAACTGACAGGCTATGGCGGCCGCAAGCCACATCAGCTTTCCGGAGGTCAACGTCAGCGAGTCGCCTTAGCGCGAGCGCTTGCCCGCAAGCCGAAAGTGCTCTTGCTGGATGAACCCCTCTCCGCGCTTGATAAGAAGCTTCGCGAAGAAACCCAGCGTCAGCTCCTCGCCATCCAACAGGAAATCGGCACGACCTTCATCATGGTGACCCATGATCAGGAAGAGGCCATGTCGATTGCCACACGCATAGGCGTGATGGATCATGGCAAGCTCGTTCAAGTTGACACGCCGCGCGAAATGTATGAGCGCCCCGCGAACCGATTCATTGCAGGATTCATAGGGCAGGTAAATGTCTTTGAGGGTAAGGTTGAAGGTGCTGGCAAAGCGCAAAAAATCATAGGCGTCGACACAGGCGGCGAACTTAAAGCGGCGGAACACTCCGAGCTGCAGGACGGAAGCACAGTCTGGATTGCTGTGCGTCCAGAGCGGGTTTTGCTAAAAACAAAATCCAGGGGCCGCGCTGCCAAAGCAGCCAACAAGTCGAGCGGAACACTTTCAGATATTATGTATTTGGGTGGCGTAACCCACCTGACCGTGACATTGGATGGAGGAAAATTGGTTCGCACTATGATCTCAGAGCACTGGGATGAAGACGAAGCAAAATTGAACATTGGCGATGCGGTCGAAATCTCTTTCGAACAGCGTGCTGCAGTTCTGCTGGATTCGTAATGACTCAGCGGTTGAAGCGATATCTGGTAGTCATACCGCCATTCGCTTGGCTTTTACTATTCTTTCTCATTCCGTTCTTTGTCGTGTTTCAGGTCTCGCTGGCTGACTTGCGACTACAAAGGCCACCGTTCACCTCGATCTTTGAATGGGATGGATGGTGGCCGACCAACTTTACCGGAGATCTTGAAAACTATTGGTTTCTGCTTGAGGACAGCCTCTACATCAACTCGTATCTTAACTCGCTGAAAACCGCGTTCTTCTCATCGCTCGTTTGTCTCGCAGTCGGTTACCCCATAGCTTACGTCATCGCGCGTGCGTCGCCCAATTGGCGCAACACACTTTTGCTTTTGGTGATCCTGCCGTTCTGGACTTCCAGCCTATTGCGGATTTACGCGCTGATCGGGATGTATTCAACAAACGGGTTCATCAATACGACATTGATGAAAATCGGCATTATTTCAGAACCACTGCAAATGATGAATACGGATTTTGCTGTCTATTCGGCAATCGTGATCACCTATCTTCCTCTGATGATTTTACCTCTTTATGCAACACTGCAAAAACTCGACGAAGACCTATTGGAAGCGAGCAGCGACTTGGGCGCTTCTCCATTTAAGTCGTTCTGGCAAGTTACCCTGCCTCTTTCTGCTCCTGGCATCATTGCGGGTTGTTTGTTGGTCTTCATTCCGGCCGTTGGTGAATACGTCATTCCAGCGCTCATGGGCGGGCCGGGACAGCTGATGATCGGCAAAACGCTTTGGACTGAATATTTCAACAATCGAGATTGGCCGCTCGCCTCTTCGGTTGCCATGATCATGCTGGCTGTACTTGTCATCCCGATGATGTGGCTGCGCAATGCACAGAGTGTGAGGGACTAAGATGGGTAAGCGTCATCCGCTCATACTTCTAATGGCAGGGCTGGGATATGCTATCCTGTATATCCCAATCTTGATCATGATCATCTATTCCTTCAATTCATCACGGCTTGTGACCGTTTGGGCCGGATGGTCAACCAAATGGTATGGCGAACTGATCAAGGATGGCCAGATAGCCGATGCCGCATGGATCAGTCTGGTCGTTGCGTTTTGGGCAGCAACCATCGGAATAATTTTTGGAATCATGATCGGATACGCGCTTGCCCGTATGAAACGGTTCAAAGGACGGTTGCTTTTAAGCGGCATGGCAACTGCTCCTATTGTTATGCCAGAGGTTGTGACTGGCTTATCTCTGCTTCTATTGTTTATCTCAATGGAACAATTAATTGGTTGGCCTGCAGGGCGGGGCCTCACTACCGTGATTATTGCACACGCAACCTTCGCCATGGCATTTGTGGCTGTAGTGGTTCAGGGGAGGCTTTCTGATTTTGATGTTTCAATCGAAGAAGCCGCGATGGATCTGGGTGCGCGCCAGCCTTGGATATTCTTTACGATTACGCTTCCTGTGATCATGCCTGCTGTCATTGCAGGTTGGCTTCTGGCGTTCACTTTGTCATTTGATGATCTGGTTATCGCAAGTTTTGTCTCTGGCCCCGGCTCTACCACGCTGCCAATGCTGGTCTTCTCAAAAGTCCGACTGGGCGTTACGCCAGAGATCAATGCACTTGCAACCATGATCGTTGCGATTGTGGCGATCGGAGTAGTGCTTGCAAACTGGTTCGCTTTGCGCAATCAAGGGACCGATAAGAACAAATAATCGGGAGCCGGCATGCGCAAAGCAGCTTTACCAGACGATCGTTACCCCGCAATCTCAGATCTTCGTAAGAAAGCGTACAAAAGAATGCCGTTCTTTGCGTGGGAATATCTCGATAGCGGGACCGGCGAAGAAGCAGCGATGCATCGTAATGCAGATGCTCTTGGCAAAATAACCATCGTGCCGCACTTCATGAAGGGAGCAATTGATCCTGACATATCTACCGAGCTTTTCGGTAAGAAGTTCAGTGCGCCTATCGGGATTGCACCAATTGGGTACACAAGCCTGATGTGGCCAGGTGGCGAGCAAATTCTGGCAAAGACCGCGAAAGACAAGAACATCGTGCATTGCCTCAGCACGATGGCTGCTGACACAATGGAAAATTGCGGGCCGATTTCGGGCGACAATGGCTGGTTCCAGCTTTACCCACCGAAGGACCCTAAAATTCGCGCAGACATGATCCAACGCGCGAAAGACAGCGGCTACCACACGCTTGTGGTTACCTGCGATGTGCCAGCACCTTCGATGCGCGAACGCCAGCGCCGTGCCGGGATTTCCATACCGCCCAAAATGACGCCAACCATCCTTTATCGCATTATGAAGCGCCCAGAATGGGCTTTGCGGACGCTCAAACGCGGACGCCCGACCTTCGCCAATATGGTGAAATATGTGGGTAATGGTGACGGCATGAACTTCAACAATATTGTTGATTTTGTTGGGTCCGAAATGGGCGCCTGCCTAGATTGGGACTACCTGAAAGAAGTCCGCAAACTTTGGGATGGCCCGCTTGTCCTCAAGGGTGTGCTTTCCGTTGAAGATGCAAAACAAGCTGTAAAATGCGGTTGTGATGGTGTCTGGGTTTCAAACCATGGGGGCCGTCAGTTTGAAGCAGCTCCTGCTGCAATCGATACCCTAGCCGAAATAAAAAACGCTGTTGGCAACAAGGCTAAGATCATTTTCTGTAGCGGTGTGCGCAACGCAAATGACATTCTACGCGCCATCGCTTTTGGTGCTGATTTTGTTTTTATGGGCCGACCGTTCATCTATGGCATCGGTGCTCTTGCGGAAAAGGGAGGCGATCATGTCTCTGATCTTCTGCAGGCCGATCTCATGAACAACATGCATCAGCTTGGTATCGAAAAACTGGAAGATGTTAAGAAACGCGAAGTGCGGATCGACAATCAG
>CALLHT010000247.1 GCA_938009335.1 uncultured Rhizobiaceae group bacterium | reverse complement strand
CGTAACCGGAGACCAGCAACGCTCAGTTGCCGGCACTGTATTCTCCGACGGCAAGCCGCGGTTCATTCAAATCAAAGGCATCAACATGGATGCGGATGTGGGCCGTCATATGCTCTACACAACAAACCATGATGAACCGGGTATCATCGGCACGCTGGGTGTTGCCATGGCTGAAGCCGGTGCAAACATCGCGAACTTCCACTTAGGCCGTAACCAGCCGGGTGGTGACGCGATTGCGCTTCTTTATCTGGATGTTCCGCCAAATGACGTGGTTCTGGGTAGCCTCATGAAGACTGGAAAGTTTCAGCAGGTGAAGCCTCTTGAATTTGAAATCGATTAGGGTCTTGGCCTAAACTGGTTTGCCGACTTTCTGGGCGAGAGCGATCCCGCCCAGAACCAGAACCAAGCCGACGGCATGATAGGTTTGGAATTTTTCGCCAAGAATTAGAATTGCCAAGAGTGCGCCGAAAACCGGTACGAGGTTGATAAATACGCCACCGCGGTTTGATCCAATTTTCTCCAGCCCCATTACCCAAAAGAGCTGGGAGACAAGAGATGGAAACAGCCCAGCAAAAACGATGACACCCCAACCTTGTAGATCTGGCCACAAAAAGCGGCCACTTGCTACTTCATAGGCAGTGAAAGGGATGCAGATTGTGAAAGCGGCTGCCCCAAGCACAAACATAAAGCTCAACAAATGTATGTCGGGTTTTTTCTGGATAAAAACGGAATAAACGCCGTAAAACATGATGGCGACCAGCAACATCAAGTCCCCAATATTCAGCGATTGAACGCTGAAACTCAGTAGGTCGCCTCTGGTTGCCGTGACGCCGACACCAATGAGCGTAATAAGAAATCCGATCAGCTGGAATGCTGTCACCCGTGTGCGGAACAACAGGTAATTCAAAAAGAACACAATCAACGGCATGGACGCCTGCTCAATCGCAACATTGATCGCAGTTGTGTAGTTGAGGGCAAGATAGAAAAGATTGTTAAAGAGGCCAAACCCAATTGCGCCAAGTGCAAACAGAAACCAGAAATGTTTCTTGATGGTCTCTTTGTCTTTTTTCAAATGAGGCAAGGCAAATGGAAAGACCACTGCGCAAGCAATTAGCCACCTCACAAGTGTTAGAAAGAACGGTGAAACATGTCCGGCAGCCAGTTTTCCCGCGACGGCATTGCCACCCCACACCAATGCCGTGATGGTAAGCAGTAAATATGGATTGGTGAAGACGCTGGTTTTTGATGACATAAAGGAAAGGATTTCACAGGCAAATTTTTCAGAAGCTTGATGTTTGCCGCTTTTTCGGAGTATTAACAACCGCAATCTGGGATTCCTTTCGATTATCCTCCAGCTTGCATAAAAAAAGTTCGGTTCACTTAGATGAGCCGCCACGAAACACTGGCAAGTTCGGGTAAAATTTCATGACAAATGTAGCAGTGATTGGTTCTCAGTGGGGCGATGAGGGCAAGGGTAAAATTGTTGACTGGCTTTCAGAGCGGGCAGACCTTGTCGTTCGATTTCAAGGCGGTCACAATGCCGGACATACGCTCGTTATTGATGGCACGAGCTACAAGTTGAGCCTGCTTCCGTCTGGTGTGGTTCGTGAAGGAAAACTTGCTGTCATCGGCAATGGTGTTGTTATTGACCCACATGCTCTGATGGCGGAAATTGAACGTCTTGGCGAGCAAGGGGTCCATGTGACGCCTGAGAATTTGCGCATTGCTGAAAATGCGACGCTTATTTTATCCGTTCACCGAGAGCTTGATGGCATCCGCGAAGATGCCGCCGCCAAGGGTACGAAGATTGGCACAACGCGCCGTGGTATCGGTCCAGCTTACGAAGATAAGGTTGGCCGCCGCGCCATCCGGGTGCTTGATCTTGCCAACATGGAAAGCCTGCCGCCTAAAATCGAGAGATTGTTGACACACCACAATGCGTTGCGTCGCGGCCTTGATCAGCCGGAAGTGGCGTTTGAGACCATTCATCAAGAACTGAAAGAAGTGGCGGACAGGATGGTGCCGTTCTCTGAGCCGGTTTGGAAACTTCTGGATGACGAGAAACGCAAAGGATCGCGGATTCTTTTTGAAGGTGCGCAGGGTACTTTGCTCGATATTGATCATGGCACGTACCCGTTTGTGACGTCTTCCAACACTGTGGCAGGTCAAGCTGCTGCGGGCTCTGGCATGGGGCCAGGTTCAGTGGGCTATGTACTTGGTATTACGAAAGCCTACACGACCCGTGTGGGTGAGGGGCCATTCCCAACAGAACAAGATAATGATGTCGGTCAGTTTTTGGGCGAGCGGGGTCACGAGTTTGGCACCGTCACCGGGCGCAAGCGCCGTTGTGGATGGTTTGATGCAGTGCTTGTCCGCCAGGCAGTGGCAACAAATGGCATTACGGGGATTGCTCTTACAAAACTTGATGTTCTCGATGGGCTCGACGAACTCAAGATTTGTGTCGGTTATAAACTGGATGGCGAAGAGGTTGATTACCTGCCTGCCAGCCAAGGCCGCCAGGCCCGCGTTGAGCCGATTTACGAAACGCTTGAAGGGTGGAAAGATACCACTGTGGGCGCCCGCAGCTGGGTGGATTTGCCTGCTCAAGCCATCAAATATGTACGCCGTGTAGAAGAGTTGATCGGTGCGCCGGTTGCACTTCTTTCCACAAGTCCTGAACGTGAAGACACGATACTTGTCCACGACCCATTTCAGGATTAGGTTATAAGCTAAATGTAGACGGGGAAACGATTCTCGCGTGAGTGAGATGCGGAGTGAGTGACGGGGTATGGCTGATTACTATTCAATCTTGAAAAAGACGATTGACGGGTTGCCTAACAACACGCCCGAAGTTCGTCAGGCGGTTTTTCGAAAAGCGCGAACAGCCATCGAAACTCAATTGCGCGGCATGTCTCCAACGCCATCTGAGCAGGCGATTGCAACACAGTTGAAACTGCTGGAGGAATCTATTCTGGTGGTAGATGCCGAGTATGCTCCGGCTGCACCTGTTACGCCGCCACCGGTAGCCACTGCTCCGGTTACGCCGCCGCCTGCTCCTAGCGCTCCAGTTGCTAGCGCACCGATGACAGAGCCGGTTGCTCCTGTTGCAACACCAGAACCGCAACCTGCTGCCCCTCAGCAAGCAACTCCAACACATCCAGCAGCACCGGAAGTGCCTGTAGCACCTGTTGCCCAGCCTGAGACTGTCGCAGCCGTAGAAGCACCACCAACGGTTGATGCAATACCGGGTCCTGAAGTTGTATCCGCACCCGAAACCACAAGTTTGGCAGGATCAGGGCCAGATTTGAGCCAGCCGGAAAAGAAATCCGGCGGGTTTGGTAAAGTTCTAACAACGCTGGTAGTACTTGGCCTTCTTGGTGGCGGTGGTTATGCGATCTGGACGAACAAAGAAGCGTTCCAACCTTTATTGGCGTCTTTGACCTCAAGTGATCAAGCTGCTGAAGAGAAGGAAGCCGCGAAGCCGCTTTCAGAGGACGAGAAAGCACTTGAAGAAGACACGAGTGCGCAGGTTGAGAAGGAAGCGGTGAAACTTGGTCAGAACGGTGAGGACACTGAGGTCAAAGAACCGGAAGTTGTTCGCATTATTGAGCCGGAACCTGAGACCAAACCGCTGGAAGAAATCCTTCCGAATGAAGATGAAGCCAGTAGCGCAGAAGATGTGGTCGTAGTCGAGCCGGTTGAGGAAGTTGTAGAACCGACCGAGCCAGAGCAACCTGCTGCGGAAGAAGACACTCAAACGGTTGAAGAAGCCCAACCGGAAGAGACCCAGCCTGAGCAAACGCAAACTCTGCCAATCGGCGAAGTTGCTTACCTCTATGAAGAAGGCAGCGCAGGGGCGGGTGCCAGCCGTATCAATGCTGCCGTTACCTGGACGACAAAGCGCGAAAGCATTGCGGACGGTCTTGCGCCGGAATCTGTCATTGTTGGCACGATGGAAGTGCCTGAACGCAATCTCTCCGTAGATATTGAGATCAAGCGCAATGTAGATGATGCGGTTTCAGCGAGCCATCTGATCGAGATGCGTTTCGAAATTCCAGAAGGGTTTGACGGTGGTGGCATAGACAACATCGCCCGCTTTGTGATGAAGGCGACTGAAGAAGCGCGCGGTGAGCCGCTGATTGCGGTGCCTGTGAAAGTGAGCGACGGGTTTTTCCTGATTGCTTTGGATAATCTTCAACAGGCGGTGAGTGCAAATACCCAATTGATGACCGAATCTGCCTGGATTGATATTCCGGTAAGCTATGCCACTGGCAAGCGAGCACTCATTACGTTGGAAAAAGGCGGAACTGGGGATCAAGTCTTCCGCGATGCATTCCGCGACTGGGAAAATCGGTAAGGTATTCAGCTGACATTATCAAAGCTCTTTGAATCAAAAAACCCGGCTAAGAAGCCGGGTTTATTTGCTTAATGGATCCTGAGTTTATCAGTGCTTAAGAGGCAGCGATTTGCGCAACAGGTTTTGCGAGTTCTTTGGCAGCGGCAACCATAGCCTTCTGAACCTTTTCAAACGCGCGAACTTCAATTTGGCGGACACGTTCTCTGGAGATATCGAATTCCCCGGACAGCTCTTCCAACGTGATCGGCTTTTCCTCGAGGCGCCGCGCCAGGAAGATGCGTTTCTCGCGGTCATTCAGAACGTCCAAAGCATCGGTGAGCATTTCGCGACGCGTATCCAATTCGTCTTCGCGCGCAAGAACCGTTTCTTGGCTTTCCGAATCGTCTACTAGCCAGTCTTGCCATTCACCGCTTTCTCCTTCCGCTGCCTTAATCGGCGCGTTGAGTGAAGCATCACCGCCGAGACGACGGTTCATGGAAATCACTTCTTCCTCAGATACGCCAAGTTGGGTAGCAATCTGCTGAACTTGATCTGGATTCAGATCACCATCATCGAGCGCCTGAATGCGGCTTTTGGCTTTGCGCAAATTAAAGAACAAACGTTTTTGGTTTGCGGTCGTGCCCATTTTTACAAGGGACCATGAGCGCAAGACATATTCCTGAATTGAAGCTTTAATCCACCACATGGCGTAGGTCGCCAATCGGAAGCCTTTTTCAGGATCGAATTTCTTCACCGCCTGCATAAGACCAACGTTTCCTTCTGAAACGACTTCGCCAATTGGCAGGCCATAACCACGGTAACCCATTGCGATTTTAGCAACCAGGCGCAAGTGGCTTGTTACAAGCTGGTGTGCTGCGTCGCGATCTTCATGTTCAAGATAGCGTTTTGCGAGCATATATTCTTGATTTGGTTCCAACATAGGGAATTTGCGGATCTCGCGCATGTATCGTGACAATCCGTTTCCGCCATCGGAAATTGTAGGCATATTCTGGGCCATTCGAGCACCCTTCTCCTTTTCCTATCAGTCAGCTACCCCCGAAATCAGCAAGTAGCTTCCCTTCATATATAGGTACTAAAAAGGCGGTTTGCATGAAATTTTGGTAATGTTTTGCGCAAATTCGGATGAAAAAGACTGAAATGGGTGATTCAGTCTAACTTTCAGGACTAATTTTCTCAAAAGCATGGAGAACTACCTGAAAATCATCAGGAATCTGTGACTCAAATCGAATGGTTTCGCCGGTAACCGGGTGTTCAAACCCCAAGATTGCGGCATGAAGCGCCTGTCTTTTAAAGTGTGAAAGCACTTCTTGAGTGTCTTCAGGAAGCGTGTTTTCTTTTGTTTGGAAGTGTTTTCCATAATCCTGATCACCAACCAGTGGATGACCGATGTGGCTCATGTGAACGCGAATCTGGTGTGTTCGACCTGTTTCCAACCGACACTCAACCAGTGACGCGACCGGAAAACCGTCTTTGTCTTTTCCAAACTCGGATTGAACTGTGAAATGTGTGATTGCTTCTTTGGCTTCAAAGTGGGTTTCTTTGACGACCGCACGTTTTTTGCGATTGTTTGAAGAACGGGCAAGGGGAGCGTTCACCGTTCCGGTCATGCGCTCAAAACGTCCCCAAACCAGCGCCAGATAAACTCGTTCTAACGGGCCGGTTCGGCCGTGATCCATAAATTGAGCGGTGAGGCCTGCATGGGCTTTTTCTGTTTTTGCAACGACCAAAAGGCCGGATGTGTCTTTGTCTAACCGATGGACAATGCCGGGGCGGCGGACACCGCCTATGCCTGATAAGCTGTCACCGCAATGGTGCAAGAGTGCATTGACCATGGTGCCGCTCCAGTGGCCAACTGCGGGATGCACAACCATCCCCGCAGGTTTATTCACAATCAGCAGATGGTCGTCTTCGAAGAAAACGTCGAGCGGGATATCCTCCGGCTCCGGCGCTGCTTCCTGTGGGGCAGGGACATCAAACCATATAACTTCGTCAGTCTTCACCCTGTAGTTGGGTTCTTTGTTGATGCTATCGCCTATGCGCACTCCGACAGACTTGATGATGTCTTTTACCCGCGAGCGGGAAACATGATCTGGCACATGCGAGGCGATGAATGCATCCAACCGCATGCCGTGTTCACCTTCATCAACAATGAAAGCTTCCCCTTTTTCACTTGCTCCGCTAACAGTCATTGTAATTGATCCCCTATATCGAGGTTGACCATGGGAACGGAATACGAAGATGAACCGCCACTTGATCCAGTTCTGGAAAATGTTAGGCGGAAACTCGTCCGGCGTATGGCGTGGTCGCTCGGTATCATGATGATTGGGCTTATGGCTGTCCTTGGCGCGATTGTCTACAAGATTAGCGCTCCACAGCAATCTTCCGATATACTGACCATCCAAAACGCTCTTGAAATTGATATTCCAGATGGCGCGAGACTTATTTCCACATCCGTTACCGACGACAATTTATTGATCGCGGTTGAGTTGCGAAGCGGGGAGTATCAATTGATTTCTGTTGATCGCGATACGGGCGAAATTGTTTCAACGATTGGTGTGAAGTAAAGCGTTACCGGCTTTCTACAACGTTTTGGATCGCTCTTATGCGATCTGAAAGTGTGGTTTTGCCGTTGGCGATATCGGTTTCATCCGCTTTCTTTGTAGTTTCTGCCAGTATTTTTTTAACCGTTGAGCCTTCGCCTTCAAGGTCTGACGTCATGGCAGCAACCTGTGCAGCAAGATCGTTGATCCGCTCACGCATGTAAGCCTTTTCCTGACGTTCATCCGTCCAGTCTTGATCTGCGCCGGCCTTGATTGCGTCCAGCTCAAGTTTCATTTTTTCGTTTTCTTCGCGCAGATTGCGCATGGCGGAAGACTTCTCGTCAATCTCGTCCCGCAAGCTTGCAACAATGGCTTCAACGTTCTCATTTGACGCGTCATTCAAGAGTGCTTCGGTTTGCAGAGCGTATTTTGCAAGCTTTGCTTCCAGTTCTACGGTTTTGGCTTTTTCATCGATCAACTGAGATGTAAGTTCCGAAACATTGCTGTCGACCTGTGCATTGCCGCCTTTCAATTTGTCGAAAGCGCGGAGTTCTTTTTCAAGGCTTTTCCTGGCGGCCTTTAACTCTTGCTCGGCAGTCTTCGCACGCTCGCGCGCTTCTTTCAGTTCTTCTTTGCTGCTTGCCAATTTTTCGTTAAGAGATGTTTTTTCATCGAGCAAATTGGCAACGGTCTTGGCCTTGTCGTCTTCAGACATATCATAGGTTGAAACGGTTCCCTTAAGTGCTTCAACTGTTGCATTGCTTGCGGACAGTTCAATTTCCACAGTCTTCAGAGCTTGCTGGGTATCAGATGAGGTTGTGCGCAGGTGTTTTACTTCGTCCAGCAATGCATCGTGCTCTTCTTGTAGAGCGTGGTGTCTCTCAGTCAGTGCGCTTAGTTTGCCTTCACGTTCATTTAGACCCTGTGTTACTTCCAGACTGCGTGCTTCAAGCTTTTTAATTGCCGCCTGACGCTCTTTGTTGTCTGCGTCAAGTTTGTTCACCTCATCGCGCCTGCGATTAATCTCGATGAGCTGTGTCGAAGCTTTGTTTTTGAGTTCTTCTACGCTCATTTCCAAACGGCGGGTGCTCATGGCAAACTCTGCGCGAAGTTGGTCTTTATCCGCTTGGATTTCATTCAGCGACAATGGCACTGAACTTTCTATGCGTCGTTTGGTCAGAATGACGGCACGATTCCAAATAGCTGGGGCAACCATGAGCGCGAGAAGGGCAGCCCCCAAGAATCCCAGCACAAAGTACAAAATTGCTTCTAAAACCATGACAGACCTTGAGTCATAAAATAAGTTTAAGCCCCATCATTGCATGCGGGGGTTGGATTTTCCAATTAAAGGGTTTGTTAACCTTAAGATTTTGGTTTTCGTGAGACGGGATGAAACAATAAAAAAGGCGCCAAACAGGCGCCTTGTAAATTTCTTTCAAGAGTGTTTCCTAGAACGGATTAATTCTCGGGGTCCGGCGTAGTTTAATATAGCCCACGTTAACGCCAAGTCTTGCGCCGACGCCTGTGCGAACAGGGACCAGGTGTACGCCTTCTCTCGTCAGCGCGGTAACACCAACGCCGCCAACCAGAAATGCAGAACCAGAAACGCCGAAATAGCGTTTATACAGCAGATCAACATTCGGCAGATTGTAAACAAGCATCATCGTGCGATTGCCGTCACCACCATAATCCCAGCCAATGGAAGGGCCTTGCCAAAACACTTTGTGGTCGCCAGCGTTCTTTGTGTAGAGAAGCCCTTCGCCATATCGAAGCCCCCCGATGAAGGCACCGCTTGCTTCTTCGCCTAGAATGTAGCCGTTAGGAAGACCATACTTAGCAAACGTGCGTTCCAGTGCGGATGCGATATTGCCGGATGTGGTTCCGAAGAAACGGTGACCAGCGTCAATGACTTCCTGACCGGAATAGTGATCGCTGCTTTGTGCATTCGCATGGGTTGATGATGCGATTATCAGCGAAAGTAGCAAGAAAATTGAGAAAACCGCGTTTGCAAGATGACTGAGCATCCCAAGCTGTTTTGGCTTGATGGCAAGCATGATCGGTACCTTTATATAATGATCTGTCCAACTCTCGTTATTATTAAGGAAAACCTTTTCCGAATGGTGAATCAATTGTGACTTTTTTTGGGAAAATTGAAGGCAACTTATTGCTTAGCCAATTCTCAAGCTCTTACACGTAATGGCTGCATTGTACTTATAACTTATGCTAAGAAGATGAGGCGAATCGGCGCTAAACTAAATTTCAGTCTAGGGGAATAAGATGCCAAAATTGCCTGATCTTGCCGGAATGGATTTGGCTGCACTTTTGTGTTCCAGAGTTTGCCATGATGTCATTTCACCCGTCGGAGCGATCGCTAACGGGATTGAGTTGTTAGACGAGGGTGCTGATGACGACACCGCAGAGATAGCAATGGATCTTATCAGGTCATCTGCCAAAAACGCATCAGCGCGTTTGCAATTTGCGCGTATCGCGTTTGGAGCTGCAGGTTCAGCGGGCGCGCATATTGATACCGGTGATGCGGAAGCTGTTGCGCGCGGGTTTTTTGACAATGAGAAGAAAACTGATCTTGAGTGGCATGGTGAACGTGCGATTATCGCGAAAAATCAGGTGAAATTTCTGCTAAACCTTGTGCTTGTTGGTCTTGGCGCGATCCCACGTGGTGGTGTTGTGAAGGCGGAAATGGAAGACCCAAATGGGACGCCAACGTTTCGTGTAACATCGACTGGCATGAATGCCCGTGTACCTGCAGCATTCTTAGCGCTGCTGAATGGCGAGTTTGATGAACAGATTGATGCGCACGCCATACAGCCGATCTATACGTTGCAGTTGGCAGAGGCGGCGAACTTAAATGTGAGTGTTCGGCTTGAAGGTGAAGATGTGGTGTTTGAAGCCAAAGCAGCATCTTAGAGATATAGGCTGCTGCAGAAGAGCGCTTTTTAAACGAATTGGTAACCATAAATTCGAAAGCAGGCAGGTTTATCAATAAAGCTTTTTGAACAGCGAGGATTGTTAGTGTCTCTTTAAGCTCGCTTAGGTACGATGTGTGGGAAAACGTATTTTGGGTAGTTTGCCATGAGAATCTTTATGATCGTAGACGATTCACCTGTAATCCGCAGGGTCGGTAGCCGAATAATCAGCGACCTTGGTTTTTCGGTTGTTGAAGCGGCGAACGGTTTTGAGGCGATTGAGAAAGCCCGTCGCGAAATGCCGGATGTGATTATGGTAGACTGGAGCCTGCTTGATATGACAGGGCTCGAGTTCATTGAGAATCTGAACAAGAATCCGGCTGCTCAACATACCAAAGTATTGTATTGCACCAGTGAAATCATGATTCCTGAAATGACAAAGGCTAAACGATCCGGTGCTGCTGGATTTTTGATGAAGCCGTTCAATCGGGAGATTGTCATCCATAAGCTGGTAGAAGCTGGCGTTATGGATAGGCCTCATCAAGCGGCTTAAAATAAGTGTATCAATTCCTTTTTAAGAGAACTTCAAAGTAAAAAAGAGCCGCTCTGGTTTTTCAGAGCGGCTCTTTTTTGTCGATTAGCTTAATGTTGCTTAAGCGATTTCGCGAAGATCCTCGCTTGCACCGTCCGGCTCACGAAGCACGTAACCGCGACCCCAAACAGTCTCGATGTAGTTCAGGCCATCTGCTGCTGCTGCAAGTTTCTTGCGGAGTTTACAGATAAACACATCGATGATTTTGAGTTCCGGCTCGTCCATGCCGCCATATAGATGGTTCAGGAACATTTCCTTGGTCAGTGTCGTTCCCTTACGAAGAGAAAGAAGTTCCAGCATCTGGTACTCTTTTCCAGTCAGGTGAACCCGTTGACCGTTAATTTCTACCGTTTTAGCATCAAGATTTACGACCAGATCGCCGGTTGTAATCACGGATTGTGCGTGGCCTTTTGAGCGACGAACAATTGCATGAATACGAGCGATAAGCTCATCTTTATGGAATGGTTTAGTCATATAATCGTCTGCACCAAACCCTAGACCCCGAACTTTGTCTTCGATGCCAGCCAGGCCAGAAAGAATAAGAATTGGGGTTTTAATTTTGGAGAGACGAAGTGTACGTAGCACTTCATAGCCCGACATATCCGGAAGGTTTAGATCCAGTAGGATAATGTCGTAATCGTAAAGTTTACCTAGGTCGACACCCTCTTCACCCAGATCGGTGGTGTAGACATTAAAACTCTCGGATTTAAGCATCAACTCGATGCTTTGAGCAGTAGCGCTGTCATCTTCAATCAGCAATACGCGCATCTTTATCCCCTTTTAGCCTTTCTCAGCATATTGGTTCCAGGTTGCCTCGTTCGACCAGGAGCCTGCTTGGTTAACAGTTTATAACCACGATGCTGATACATAATGGTTAACAAATTGTAATTCTCGGGTGCAACCCACTAAATTGAATAAAAAAACGTATCTAAATCTCTGTTTTTCAACGTTTTCTGTGATTTACCTAGCGAAGTCACAAGTGAAACATTGCCATTTTTTGCGAATCACCTGTCCCGAACTGTTAAGGATTGGCTTACCTTGGGTTTACCCAGCCTTAACAATCTGTCCCTATAATTAAGAAGTCGAGTAAACGAAAGATTAACGGAAGCGTAAAATTTCGGTAATCATTCGGATTATGAGGGCCAGGGGGTGAGAGTTTGCTTTTCTAGTCCGTTTTGACGGGTAAAGAGTACATAGTATTTGGGGTCTATCGGCCCTGTTTGCGGTTCACAGGAGTATTGAGTATGAAATCGCGCGACAACCTGCTTCGTTTGAAGCATTTTCAGGTGGAGGATAAAACCCGCCAGCTGACACAGATCGACATGATGATCTCGGAATTTGAAAAAATGTTCGGTGATCTTCAAGCTCAGGTTCAGATTGAGGAAGAAAAAGCGGGGATTACAGATCCAACGCATTTTGCATACCCAACCTTTGCTAAAGCTGCGCGTCAACGCCAAGACAATCTGCAAGTTTCCATTGATGAGTTGAAAGACAAACGCGTCAATGCGGTTGCTGCTCTTGAGGATGCGGAAGAAGATTTGAAAAAGGCTCAGAAGTTAGAGCAACGCGATGGCGGCACAGGTGAGATAGACACATCCAGCGACGATCTTGCCGAAAACAGAGCTATGATGATCGGCTAATCTTTAGCTAGGCTTACGACAGATATAAAAGGCCCGGAGCATTGCTCCGGGCCTTTTGTTTTGGAACATGTCAATCGGAAGGTTTTACGCTGCCGGAAAAGCCTTTTCGATTTTTCCAAGCATGGCTTCAATACCATTGAGCAGGTCTGTAACTTGTGCACTTTCGATAATCAGTGGCGGGCAGAAGGCAACCGTATCCATGATGTTTCTGATAATGACGCCTTCTTCCAACAAAGCTTTGTTGGCGGCCAATCCCATTTGGCCAGGCATATCGCCAGCAATTTTTGCTGTTTTGTCTGTTACCAGTTCCAGCCCGGCAATCATGCCGACACCTCGAACTTCACCCACATTCGGATGATTTGTAAACGAATGCAGGCCTTTCAAGAACTGTTCGCTGTTCTCGCGGGTTTTCTGAACTAGATCACGCTCTTCAATGATTGCGATGTTTTCCAAAGCAACAGCGGCGCCGACCGGATGACCTGCGCCGGTGTAGCCATGCCCAAGTACCCCAATCTTACCGCTTTCCTCAGCAATGGGCTCGTAGAATCGATCGTTGATCATGATTGCTGAGAAGGGTGCATAACTCGACGTGATCTGCTTTGACATCACCATGACATCTGGTTTCATGCCAAACGTTTCTGTGCCGAACATATTTCCGGTCCGGCCAAAACCACAGATCACTTCATCGGCAATCAGCAATACGTCATACTTTTCCAAAACTGCCTGAATTTTATCCCAATAAGTTTTTGGCGGGACAACGACACCACCTGCGCCCATAACCGGTTCAGCAATAAATGCGGCGACCGTTTCCGGGCCTTCTTCCAAAATCATGGCTTCGAGATCATTGGCACATCGGGTTGCAAACGCTTCTTCGCTTTCTCCGTCTTCGCCTTCGCGCCAGTAGTGCGGGCAGGTTGTATGGAGAATGCGATCAATCGGCATGTCGAAAGATTTGTGATTGTAAGGTAATCCGGTCAAACTTCCTGAAGCCAGTGTCACCCCATGGTAACCGCGTATGCGGCTGATGATCTTTTTCTTTTCAGGCAGGCCCAGGGCATTGGAGCGATACCAGATCATCTTCAAGACGGTGTCGTTTGCTTCAGACCCTGAGTTTGTGAAAAACACTTTGCTCATTGGAACGGGCGCCATGCTGACAAGTTTTTCAGCAAGGTCAATCGCCTTTGTGTGCGATTTGTGCGTGAAGTTATGATAGAAGGGCAAATCACGCATTTGATCTGTTGCTGCCTTGATCAGACGTTCCTCACTAAAGCCCAAAGCAGCACTCCAAAGCCCTGCCATGGCTTCGATATATTTCGTACCCTGATTGTCAAAGACGTATATTCCATCGCCCTTTTCTATGATCATGGGGCCAATCTCGGCATGAGCAATCGCATTCGTATAGGAATGAAAATGATAAGCTATGTCCCGCGCTTCGGGAGAATTTGGCATGTGGTTCATGTGGATGTCCTGACCCTAGGTTTCAGACCCATAAACAGGGTCAAAATGGCGTTGAAATTGCGAAGAAAGATTAGGAATAGGCTGAAAAGCGGGGCCATTGTCCCGGTTAAAGCCTTTGACGCGAGGTTTCAAAGCAAGTTCAAGCGTCCTTCGGATATGGCTAATTTGCCCATATAAGGCGTCGCAAACCTTTGCAAACCAGACGGTTAGCGGCAGATTTGCTTCTGTTATACGATCAAATTTGCTCATACCATTTTAATCCTGTTTATGCGTCCGAAGCCTAAATGTGCTGGCCGCCATTGATCGGAATTTCCGATCCCGTAACGTATGATGATTGGGAGCTTGCCAGAAAATAGACGACTTCTGCAACTTCTTTTGGGCTTCCCAAGCGCTTCATTGGCACATCTGATTGAACCACTTCCGCTGTCCCCGGGGAAAGGATTGATGTCTCGATTTCTCCCGGTGCAATCGAGTTCACACGCACGCCCGTTTCCGCCAATTCATGTGCTAACTCGCGGGTGAGGGTGGTCAGTGCTGCTTTTGAAACAGCATAAGCTGCACCGGCAAATGGATGGGTTCGTGATGCTGCAATCGACGAGACATTTACGATCGAACCTTTTACCTGTTGGAGCCGTGGCAACAGAGTTTGGCTCAACACGAGCGGGGCAACCAGGTTGACTTGTTGCACGGCAAGGAATGTTTCAACATCTGTTTCGCAAGCGGCCATTCGTGAGCCATCTGACTTTTTGGGCGAAATGCCCGCATTGTTGATCAAGGCTTGCAAACCATTGTCACCGAGCAGGCCAAACAAGCTTTGTATTGCATCTGCAATTGATGTGTTGTCGGATAAATCCACCGTCACATGTTTCACAATACCTTCTGCCCAAGGGCATACCGTCGAAAATGGAGTACGTGCCATGGTGATTACATCCCAGCCTTGATCGTAAAAGTGTTTTACGATCGCATGGCCTATGCCGCGACTGGCACCCGTTACAACCACAGCTGGTTTTTCGCCACTGATACTTTGGTTCATGGTTCAATCTCCGATGGATGGAGTTTTTAAACTATACTAAAAAAGTCATGAATAAAAGACTCAATCTTGAACTAGGCTCCTCGAACGATGTATGAAAGGCAAGTGATTTTCGGGGACCCCATGAAAAAGATAAGACCATTCCTCCTTTTAGCATCAGCTATTTCGTTTGGCCTTGGCATTTCATTGCCGTTGATGAAATTCGAGAAGCTGTGGGTATTTTCAGAGACCCCATCATTGCTCGGGATCATCTCGGACCTGTGGATTGATAATGAAATTCTGTTGGCGATTGTCGTGCTGGCGTTCTCAATTCTTTTTCCGCTCGCCAAACTGGCCACAGTGTTTCAGGCTGTTTTCAAAGGGGGGCCAGCAGCCGCTTGGGCGACGGCGCTGGCTAAGTGGTCCATGATGGATGTTTTATTGGTTGCGATTGTCATTTTTGCAGCAAAGACAAGTGGCCTCGCCAATGCGTTCACGCAGCCGGGATTATGGTTCTTTGCGATCTCAGCAGTCACCGTCACTATGGCTTCAGTTGGATTGAAGCAAAGCCGGTAATCTTACAAAGCTTTTTTGGACAAACTAAAGAGGACGGCCTCGAAGGAAGCCGCCCCCAGCGTGTGCTCTCATATAAATCCGCTGCTCTTTATTAGGCGCGGTATTCTTGAATTCTTGTGGTCCGAAGGCCTGCTAAACCATGCTCGTCAATAGACGCCTGCCATGAAAGAAATTCTTCCACAGTCAACGTATAGCGTTCACATGCTTCATCAAGGGAAAGCAATCCACCGCGCACTGCAGCCACTACTTCTGCCTTACGGCGGATCACCCAACGACGCGTTGAAGTCGGAGGAAGATCAGATACTGTCAGCGGGCTACCATCTGGGCCAATGACATATTTTACTCGAGGTCTCACCATATCGGTCATACTACTCACTACTAAAAAACGGACCAATTACCGGACTAAGTTACGCCACTTACCTTAAATTTTAGCTAAGGCCTTGGTTACAATTAGGTAAGAATTCTTAACTCTTCGCTGAGCCGATCATGGCTTGACCGCCGGATGGTGTTTCCGCCCAAACCGTGATGTGGTTGTTTTCCTGTTTCGCATTCAGTTTAACCGAAGCATTGCAAAAGAGTGGGGCAGTCGCCCGGTACTCAAATTCACGGATCGGTTTCCCGGGCTGTATACCGGAAGCTAAATTACAGAGCGCGGTTGCAGTGAGCGGTGCGTGGAAGACCAAGTCAGGATAGCCTTCAACATCGCGAGCATAATCAACGTCATAATGAATACGGTGGCCGTTGAAGGTGAGGGCGGAATAGCGGAACATCATAACCGGATCAGGATGAAGGTCGATACTCTGTTCAGCACCAGCCGGTGGCTTGATGGGGGCGGGTGCAGGGGCATCGGGTGATGGATCTTCTCTAAACACCAGGTTTTGAACTTCATCAATGCAAAGGGTTTCGCCATCAAACAATTGATGCCCAATGGAAACGATACAGAGTTCACCGGAATTCCCCGTGCGATGTTTTATTTCCTTAATGGTCGAGATTTTTTTGATTTCTTTTCCAACAATGATCGGTGAAACGAAATTTAGTTTACCCCCCGCCCACATCCGGCGGGGCAGGGGAACCGGTGGTAGGAAGCCGCCGCGTTTTGGGTGACCATCACGACCAAGTTCTGCCGCTGGCAAGGCATCGTTAAACCAGGCCCAGTGCCAGCACTCGGGAAGCGTGTCGCCATTGGCTGGAGCTGGTATTCCCATCGTAACTGCTAGAAGCTCAGCTTGTCGTGCGTTAATAACCTCTTCCCGTGTTTGCGATTTGCCAATCCAGTCTTCAAGCTGTGTCACGAACTGTAATCCAATGTGTTTTGCGTGGTCTTGTTATGGCCGATTTGGGCGTACAAATGATCGTCGAGTCAAGCATTATGCTTTAAAGGGGCGCTCTCATGAAAATCAGACTGTGGATTTTCGCCGGTCTTTTCGGCTTGTCATTCGTTCAGCCAATGCCAGCGGAGGCAGCACGCCAATGCGGGAGTGCGTCTTGGTATGCGCTGACTTCAAAAACGGCTTCTGGCGAACGCATGAACCCCAATGCCATGACGGCTGCGCATCGTAAGTTCAGGTTTGGCACGAAAGTGAGAGTGACAAACCGTAAAAACGGACGGAGTGTCATCGTGCGCATCAACGATCGTGGCCCCTTCACCAAAGGCCGTGTGATTGATCTTTCCAAGGCGGCAGCTGCAAAGCTTGGATATCTACGCCGGGGCCACACTCCCGTCTGTATTGAGCGGGTAGGGTAGCCAAACGCCTTCCATCATATTATAGAGTTTTTCAAATTTCATCAGCACGGCCTTAACCCGTGCATGTTTGGAGAAAAACGATGGTATTCCCAAAACTCAATTCGCTCGATCTTCCGGGCGATCCGAAAGACACGCGCATTGTGGTTGCAATGTCAGGCGGTGTTGATTCATCCGTTGTTGCCGGCCTACTGGCCCGCGAAGGCTATGACGTGGTTGGTATGACGTTACAACTTTATGACCATGGTGAAGCAATCCACCGAAAGGGCGCGTGTTGTGCGGGGCAGGACATCCATGATGCACGCCGCGTTTCAGAAGCGCTTGGTATTCCACATTATGTTCTCGATTATGAAGACAAGTTCCGCGAGCAGGTTATTAATCCGTTTATGGATAGTTACATTGCGGGCGAAACGCCTATTCCCTGTGTTGCCTGTAACCAAACAGTAAAGTTTGCTGACCTTCTCTCAACTGCAAAAGAACTGGGTGCGGCGGCACTTGCAACCGGGCATTACATCCGCTCGCATTTGGCTGATCCTGAAACAGGACGTCGGGCACTTTTCCGCCCGCGCGACCATGCGCGCGACCAAAGCTATTTTTTGTTTGCAACAACGCAGGAGCAAGTTGACTATTTACGCTTTCCGCTTGG
>CALLHT010000246.1 GCA_938009335.1 uncultured Rhizobiaceae group bacterium | reverse complement strand
GCGATCTTTGTTGACCTTTACGGCTCGAACGATGATTGAGGTTCTTGGCCTTACCCTTCCTCTATTTGGATTGATCTTACTTGGCTTCGTCGGCGGCAAAATTTCCAATCAACCTTTGGAAGCGCTCGGCTGGCTAAACACATTCATCATCTATTTTGCTCTGCCTGCGCTCTTTTTCAAACTCCTATCCACAACACCGATTGATCAACTTGCAAACTGGCAATTTGTGTTTGCCAGCATTGGCATAACCTTTTTCATTTTCTCACTGACGTTCCTGTTCGGTATGCTTGGAACACGCGGCAACATCGCAGAAAGTACCATCCAGGGTTTGGCAGGTGCGTACGGAAATATCGGCTATATGGGGCCAGCCATTGCCATTTTGGCTTTGGGAGAAAAAGCTGCAATTCCGGTTGCAATCATCTTCTGTTTTGAGAACGTGATGCACTTTGCCATTGCCCCCGCAATGATGGCGATTTCCGGCGAAGAAGAAAAGAAACCGTTAGCTCTATTTTTTGATGTCGTTCGGAAAATCCTTCTACACCCCTTTATCTTAGCGACCATTGTCGGTGTTGCGGCGGCGGCAATCCAATACTCCGCACCTGTCCCTATTCAAAGGTTGATCGATTATCTGGCTCAGGCAGCAGCTCCCTGCGCATTGTTTGCTATGGGCGTCACGTTGGCTCTGCGCCGCATGAAGCGTGTTCCCTATTCACTTGGATACATAATTCCGATCAAACTCATCTTGCATCCAATCCTCATGTATGTGGGCTTGAGCTGGGTTGGTAATTTTGATGCTACCTGGATGTATGTTGCAGTGCTTCTGGCTTCGTTGCCGATCGCAACAAATGTCTTCGTCATTGCCCAACAATATAATGTCTGGGTAGAGCGCGCGTCCGCCAGCGTTATGGTCTCAACAGCGATGTCTGTCTTAACAGTCTCCGCACTGCTTTACCTGCTGACAACGGGGCAGCTTCAGCCTGACCTTTTCCCTTGATCAAGCGCTGGGTAAACCCGGCTTTCCTGCTTCTTCAGGATTACGACGCACATAATCTGCCTTGATCGCCTCTGAGCCGGAGATTTCAACATCATGACGCCAGCCCGGCGGGTTGAAAAGATAACCGAGCCTATCGCTGGCTTTCAATCCGGGCTTTAAGGCATCTCGAAACATATCTACCCATTCATGGAAGGCCACACGAAACGGATTGAACGTTCCAATATTTCTCACCAAACCATAGCGTGGGCTATCTTCGGAAAGTTCCTCCACAAACGTGCCAAACATCCGGTCCCAGATGATCAGCGTGCCCGCGTAATTTGCATCCAAATATCTGGGGTTTGTTGCATGATGCACGCGATGATGAGATGGCGTATTCATGATAGCCTCAAACCACTTTGGCATCTTGTCGATTGCTTCCGTGTGAATCCAAAATTGATACACAAGATTGATCCCACCAACGAATACGATCAGAGCCGGATGAAATCCTATCAAAACCAACGGTATCCGCAGCACAAACATCCCGGTAAAAGTGCCAGTCCAACTTTGACGAAGCGCGGTCGACAAATTGTAATGCTGACTAGAGTGATGAATGACATGTTCTGCCCATACCCAGCGGCACCGATGCGCAATACGGTGGTACCAGTAGTAACGCAGGTCATCGATGACGAAGCAGGCAAGGACCCAATACCATTCAAAACCAATTGTGAACAACCGGAAGTCGTAACTCCAGCTCAGGACACCATAAGCAACAAACCCGAAGATTAGTCCGGCAACAACGTTACCAACGCCCATTAAGAGACTGGTTGCGGTATCTCTCGTTTCAAAGCCTTCCACATTCCGAAGACGACGAAGAACGAATAGCTCAACAAGGATGAGTGTAACGAAGGCAGGAATTGCGAGCTGTGTCACTGCGGGGAAGTTTGGAATAATAAGGTCCATTTTAAATCAGCTTCCTATCCGAGTTAGAGTTAAACATCTTGTGCGCCTTCCCTGTCCCATCTTCAAACACAACACGCTTAAGAGTAAAATCCTTTAGATTGAAGGCGACACCTTTCTCGTTCGTTTCGAAGCCATGCAGCACATTCTCATCAAGCAACCGGGTCAAATAGTTTTGCCCCACACGATGGACTAGTCCAAACCCTTCACCATCAAAAAGCTTCAGCAAAGCGCTCCTGCCATCGTCAGAGATCACGACCGCTTCAATATCCAGATTTGGAAAATCAATCCCGAAACGTTCTTTAGCTCCTACTACAGTCATTACTTCGTGACTGTTTTCTTTGTTAACCCACCAGACCAGCCCAATAACGACAGGCAGACCAACCAAGATCATAGGAACGAGTATTGATAAAGGCATTAGCTTCTCATGCGTTCGCCTGTGGGATCGAACGGCGGTTCGATTGCTATGCGGGCTGATCTGCGCACACCAAGAATTTCGACTTCGAACAATCCTTCTTCGTCACGTCCTGCCAGATCTGCCGGAATATACCCTTGGCCAAGCGATGCTTTGACATAATGCCCGTAACCCCCAGAGGTAATCCACCCCACGACCTGCCAATCTCCATCTTGTGCTGGTGGTTTAGGCGAAACCTCATTGCCGTCAACATCAAAACGCGCAGCGCCATATCCGTGTGGCTTGGTTATATTACCATAATCTTTGTCACCGACCTTAGCCCAAATCGGTTCATCCGCCATGATGTCAGCGGTATCTGCATCAATGATAAAGGACACTCGTTTTAACTTTGGTCCGTCAGCGTGTTCACGGGCTGCAGCCTCCCGACCAATAAAATCGTTCTTGGAGAGTTTGATAAAGCGGTCCATCGACGCTTCGTAAGGGCCGTAAATCGGACGCAACTCACCAAACCAAGTTGGGAAGTTTTTCTCCAGACGCATAGATAAAAGCGCGCGCATGCCAAAGTCTACAATACCAAACTCCGCACCAGCTTCTTTTAGTCCAGCGTAGACTTTGCGCTCATAGGTCGGTTCCATCCAGATTTCATACCCAAGGTCGCCTGAGAACGTAACGCGGTTCACAATACATGGTGCGCCATTCACATCCATTTCGCGAATATCCATAAACCGGAACGCTTCGTTGGAGACATCCGCATCACAAAGCTTCTGCAAAACTTTACGGGAGTTTGGGCCTGCGATAGAAAGTCCGACTAGGTTCATTCCGTAACGCGAAATAGAAACCGACCCATCGTCCGGCATATGTTTCTCAAACCATCGCATGTGATATTTTTGGGCAGCGCTGGAGCCCCACATACGGAAATCGCCATCGCCTAGTTTGCCAATGGTAAAATCGCCAATGAGCTTGCCGTTTTCGTTCAGCATCGGTGACAGCGCCAACCGACCTTGCTTCGGCATGGTATTGCAAAGCATGCGGGACATGAACACTTCGGCGCCGTCACCCTTTACCTTGTATTTCGCAAAGTTCGCGATCTCCGTTACGCCAACAGAATTGCGCACTGCATTTACTTCACGGCTTACATGCTCAAAATCGTTGGAGCGATGGAAGGACAAGATATCGTGCGCTTCCTCCGCAGATGGCGCAAACCACAACGGTGTTTCAAGGCCCCATGAATTTCCCATAACCGCATGGTTTTCATCTTTCATCGTGTCATAAAGTGGCGTTGTCTGTTGAGGGCGCGCTGCAGGCAATTCTTCATTCGGGAAGCGAATAGAGAAGCGTTTGGAATAATTTTCGCGCACTTTGGCGTTGGTGTACCTTAGGGTTGCCCATTCGCCAAAGCGGGTAACATCCATACCAAAAATATCATGACCTGGATCGCCATGAACCATCCAGTTTGATAGCGCGAGACCCACACCGCCACCCTGACTGAAGCCCGCCATCACGGCGCAGGCGCACCAGAAATTCGTAAGGCCATCAACCGGCCCCACCAACGGATTACCATCGGAAGCAAAGGTGAACGGTCCATTGATAATCTGCTTGATCCCCGCTTTTTCGAGAGCTGGAAAATGTTTGAACCCAACTTCCAGAGATGGCGTCAGTCGATCAATGTCCGGCTGCAGGAGTTCATGGCCAAAATCCCATGGTGTATTGACCGGAGACCAAGGCTTGCACGCTTTTTCATAGGTGCCCAGCAGCATGCCCTTGCCTTCCTGGCGGGTATAAATCTCTCCTTTAAAATCGATGACATGAACCAATTCACGGCCTGTTTCCTGATTGTATTCCACAACTTCCGGCATTTCTTCCGTCAGCAGATACATGTGTTCCATTGCAAGCAGTGGAAGTTCAAGCCCAACCATGCGACCCACTTCACGCGCCCAAAGACCACCGGCATTCACGACATGCTCAGCCTTGATGGTTCCTTTTTCAGTTACGACATTCCACATACCATCACTGTCTTGGGTCAGGTCTTCTACGCGATTACGAAGCTCGATTTCCGCACCCAGGTTCCGCGCTGCCTTCGCATAAGCATGCGTAGTACCCGATGGATCGAGGTGACCTTCTACCGGATCCCAAAGACCGCCCACGAAATTAGTCTCATCCATAATCGGGAACATGGCTTTCGCCTCCGACGGCGTGACCAGTTCTGTCTCCATGCCAAGATATCGACCCTTGGCATGAAGCGTACGTAAAAAGTCCATGCGCTCTGGGCTATCGGCCATCATGAAACCACCGACCAGATGAAGCCCGCAGGATTGACCTGAAATCTTTTCTAACTCTTCATAGAGGCTGATTGTATAAGCCTGAAGTTTAGAAACATTTGGATCGCCGTTCAGGGTATGGAACCCTCCGGCTGCATGCCAAGAAGAACCGGACGTCAGTTCTGATCGCTCAATCAGAATAACGTCTTTCCATCCCGCTTTTGCCAAGTGAAACAGAACCGAGCACCCTACGACGCCACCGCCGATGACAACTGCGCGATATTGATCTTTCATAGTTTTTTGTCTCCCGATCGCGCTGACGCGCTCCTCGCCTCTTGTTTGTTCCCGCTCGCACTCACGCGCTCGTCGCCTCTTGTTTGCTTTCTATCCAATCACCGAGAAAGATGAATTCGGATTGATTTCTCGATTGCGTGAGAAAGTGCCTAGTGAAATCGTGTGACCGATATTCTCAAGATGGAACTGAATCGGGTCTTTATCATGATTGTGCCCGCTCTCGCACGCTTCAATGATGGCTGTCATAATTTTGCCTGCAACCGGCGCATTCTTGAACTGATTTCCGGAAGTGCCGCACGCCATGTAAAACCCCGGAAGGTCTGATTTGTCATAGATTGGAATCCAGTCTTCCGTCACATCATACAGTGCAACCACGCCCTTTGCCTGCTCAGGAATACCAAGCCAAGGCAGGCGTTGTCCCAGCCTCATCACCAGCGTTTTGTTTTGATCTGTAAACTCGCTGTTGAAATTGTCCGGATCGTCCACCCATTCTTTCTCATCACACGCAGGGTCTTCAGAACCGATCAAAATATGATTACCAACTTCCGAGCGCGCATAAGTTGCAATATCACTATCTGAATACACAAAGCCGCCCTTGCCGTAATCGATATCTACTTGCGCGGGCACATGAGCCACTTCATGCCGTAATGCACGCGTTGTCATTTTCATGCTGTCGCGCACCCCTGCCATTTTGTTGAGAATGGAAGAATGCGGGCCGCCAACGTTTACCACCACGTTGGCATCAATCTGTGTCCCGTCATTAAGCGTTACCCCTGCAACATGGCCATTTGCCTGACGAATCTCAACAATTTCTGTATTGAACAGGAACTCGGCGCCATGCTTTTCAGCGGCCGTCTGAGCATTGTGAGCCGAGAGTTTCGGATCAGAAACATACCCGCCACAGGGGAAAAATACTGCGCCATTTACCGCATCACCCGTTGCTTCCCCAAAGCCTTCATCGTGAATTGTTTTGGCGGGAGAAAACTGGCGCGTATCCGCATCTGTGAATTTCTTCGGAATTTCATCCGTAGTGATATGCTCAAATGGGCAACCAAGTTTCGCCATCGTCGCACAAACTTGTTCAAGATTCTTGTTGTGATCATCTTTAATCACCAGACACCCTGTGTCGTGATACTTGATCAGATCCCGTTCGTCCTTAGCACCCAGATATCCTGCCCAATCTTTCCAGTAGTGCCAACCTTCGTATGCAATGGCGCATGTCTCATAAGCAGAATAATACGTGCGAATTATCGCACAAGAACCGGAGGTAGAACCGTATCCGGCTTCAGGAAGCTTATCGATAGAAAGTGTTCTCCATCCCTGTTTTGCCAATTCATACGCGACGCAAGATCCGATCACCCCTGCCCCAATGATAATGGCATCGACTTTCTTATTCACTTAAAACCTCCCAAACTCAGGACGCCAGAGTTCAATACCTGCGTTAGCGAAGCAAGCGCTATTTGCGACCCGGGACTAAAACCACAGGGAAATTTCACAAAGACTTTGAAACGAGTTTTGATACTGTATCCGCATGAAAATTGGCATACCCCTCTTGCTGGATCAGTGTATTGTTCTTTGTGTGCTGATGGAACTCCGGCAGTTTGTGAAACGGCACAGCCGGATAAGAGTGATGTTCTGCGTGAAATGCCATGTTCCAGGTAATCCAGCGCACAAATTTGGTGGTGAAAGTCGTACGCGAATTGCGAAGCATATTCGCTTCATGAGGGCAAAAAAGATGCTCCGCCAATAGCGCCAATCGTAGAAATGGCTGCCCCAACAATGCGGGGATAATCCAAAGATATAATAGGATCGTTGAACCAAGGGCTAACGATCCTATCAAAAGACAAGCGTGAATAGCCAAGTAAATCTGGGCTTCTCTTCTGACGCGTTGTCTGCCCCGTTCAGGAACATAAGGATCAACATTTGTAACTGCAGCATTTCGAAACAGCGTTGTAATTTGGGAATACCAATACGGAAGACCGGAAATATGACACACATATTGCCAAAACGTTGACGGACGCGGGCTCATTAGCTCTGGATCATTTTCGACATCGTTGGTGTAACGATGATGGGCAAAATGGAAATACCGGAACCATTGCGGGGGCAAAATCAGTACGAAACCAGCAATTCGGGAAGTCCAAATATTCAATGTGTATGTTTCAAACGCCGTGCCGTGAATGCTTTCATGTTCTGCTGAAAATAGAAACGAGAGTAAAATGCCATGAAGCAGCATTGCTGCCTGCCAAAAGGACATTTGCAGAAAAATCCATGTGCCTGTGCCGGCGATTAAAAGCAAATGCGACCCAATTCGCAAAAGACCTGCCATATCTGATTTCTCGACAAGATTTTTACGCTCATCATCAGATAGGCTTGCTATAAGTTCTACGTGGGTTAAGGATGTTTCATTCATCGTGTACTCGATATCGCAGGAACTCATATGCATCCCACAAAACTTACAGTCAGAAAAGACCGAAAGTCCCTCGAAATCGCGTTTGGCGAAGAAGAAATTTACGAACTTAGTGCCGAGATCCTGAGAGTGCTATCACCATCAGCAGAGGTTCAAGGCCATTCTCCAGAGCAACGTAAAACCATCAGCGGAAAACGAAACGTGGAAATCATGAAAATGGAGCCGGTGGGCAACTATGCCGTTCGCATCATTTTTGATGACATGCATGAGACAGGGATATTCACTTGGGCCTATTTTCGCGAACTTGGGCAAAATTTGGATGGAAAATGGAATTCTTATCTCGCAGAGCTAGAAGAAAAAGGGTATTCACGAGAACCGCTAGGGCTTTGACGAATGCGATGATGTAATTAGATAACTGAACGAATTATTGTACTCATTTGCATGAATCAACCCTTCCTACTTTTTTGTTATGGAAGTAGGCTATGCAGTTGAAGAAATTGGCATAAATATTGTGAATGTCCTTCAAGGATTTGAAAATGCATAGAATTGATAACCTCCAGTATGCAAACTGGTCCGAGAAGATTTTCCGCCAAATGCGCGAAGGCAATGTCGATGCGGTTCACGCCACAATTTGCTATCATGAGAATTTCCGGGAAACCGTTGCCAATATTGAACAATGGAACAGGTGGTTTGAGCAATTTCCAGATCTGATTTTCCCCGGTAGAATCGGCGAAGACGTGCGTTTGGCAAAGCAAACCGGCCGTACCGCTATATTCTTTGGGTTTCAAAATCCCTCCCCCATTGAGGACGATATAGGTCTTGTGGAGATTTGCCACACCCTTGGCGCACGGTTCATGCAGTTGACCTATAACAATCAATCGCTTTTAGCGACCGGTTGTTACGAAGCAGACGACACGGGCCTTACCAGAATGGGCAAACAAGTGGTCAAAGAGATGAACCGCGTTGGCTTAGTGGTAGACATGAGCCATTCAGCCGAGCGTTCTACCCTCGAAGCAATTGAATATTCTGAACGCCCCATCGCAATCACTCATGCTAATCCAGATTTTTGGCACCCTGCACTTCGTAATAAATCTGATGATGTTCTGAAAGCCCTTGGTCAGTCCGGCGGAATGCTTGGCTTCTCTATGTACCCACATCACTTAAAAGATGGCCCAGACTGCACGCTACAAAGTTTCTGCGATATGATCGCAAAAAC
>CALLHT010000245.1 GCA_938009335.1 uncultured Rhizobiaceae group bacterium | reverse complement strand
GTTGCCCCGGTCATGTATGCAACCAGACCAACGGCAACCAGTCCAAATATCAACGTATATATGATTGAGAGCCGAACCGCAGTAACGCGAAACAAAGAGCGGATGCGAGCAAACATCAATCAGCCTCACCAGCATCAAGTTTATACCCCGCACCGCGAATTGTATGCAGCATGGGTGTGTCAAAATCCTTGTCGATTTTTCCACGTAACCGCGAAATATGAACATCAATCACATTGGTTTGCGGATCGAAATGATAGTCCCAAACTTTCTCCAGCAACATGGTGCGTGTTACAACGCGTCCCGCATTTTGCATCAGATATGCAAGAAGCCGGAATTCTCTTGGTTGAAGCAAAATCTTCTCGCCAGCGCGCGTGACTGAATGCGAAAGGCGATCAAGTTCAAGTTCTCCGACTTTCAAAACAGTTTCTGTTTCTGGTGCAGCTGAACGTTTTGCGAGAACTTCAACCCGCGCCAACAGTTCGGAAAAAGCATACGGTTTGGCGAGGTAATCATCACCGCCAGATCGCAAACCCTCTACCCGGTCATCAACCTCTCCTAAAGCCGATAGAATAAGTGCAGGGGTTTGATTGCCGTCTGCACGTATTGATTTTAACAATGAGAGACCGTCAAGCTTTGGCAACATCCGATCCAAGATGAACACGTCGAACTCTTCTGTTTCTGCCAGGTGCAATCCCGCTTCGCCATCACTGGCGTGAGAAACGTTATGCCCGGCTTCTTTCAGGGCGCGGGACAGGAAAGCCGCGGCCTCCAGATCATCTTCAACAAATAGTATTTTCATGCCGTAATGTTATGACTTTTCAAAAGGATTCGAAAGAAAAATGCAGCAGGTTCACGAGGGGGAGTGCGAACCTGCTGCTCTTGGGTCAATCATCTACACGAAACGCTGGATGATTGACGGGAATGCCCTGTTGGAAGCGGCCGGGGATCACAGGACATCCATTCTTTAGACGATTAGCCACGCTGCAGCGGAACTGGTACGAAGATCGTCCGCTGATTGCGCTCGATTTGCAGAAGTGCAGACTTACGACCCTGGTCGCGAGCCGCTTTCATGGCGTTTCGGAGCTCTTTTCGGGTTTCGATATCAGTGCCATTTACAGAAGCGATAACATCACCCACCTGAAACCCACGCTCAGCCGCAGGACTATCCGGCTTCACCTCAACCACTTTCAATCCATCCGGTGATTGCTGCAAAGCCAATCCAAGACGGCCCATTTTGGCTTTACCAGGCTTAGCAGGCGTTGATGCATCAGCAGTTTGCTGAAGCTCGCCTAGTGTTACCGTTACACTTTGTTGCTCGCCATCACGCCAAATGTTCAGTTCTACATCTGACTTTGGCTCATATCCGGCGATGGTTTTGGCAAGCTCTTTCGGGCCCTTGATGTTCTTACCCTCGACCTCGGTGATGATATCACCGGACTGGAGACCCGCATCAGCAGCAGGACTTCCCTCTTGAGCAGATGTAACAATGGTTCCGTTTTCGATATCCAATCCAACAGATTCCGCAATCTCTGGCGTCACTTTCTGAATTTGAACACCCAACCATCCGCGTGTCACAGAACCGTTTTCAATGAGGTCTGTCACAACCTCATCCGCAAGCGCTGCCGGAATGGCAAAAGCGATGCCGACATTGCCGCCTGACGGTGAAAAGATCGCAGTGTTGACACCAATCACTTCGCCACTGAGGTTAAATGCAGGACCGCCAGAATTACCTTTGTTTACCGCTGCATCGATCTGGATGAAGTCATCATAACGGCTGGCACCAATCTCACGCCCGTGAGCCGAAACAATGCCTGCGGTTACCGTACCGCCAAGGCCAAACGGATTGCCAACAGCCACGACCCAATCGCCAATGCGCGGACGGCTATCGCCGAAGTCAACATAAGTAAATTCTTCATCCGCTTCGACCTTGAGAACGGCAAGGTCTGTGCGCTCATCTGTTCCGATAAGTTTTGCGTCATGCTCAGTGCCGTCTGCAAGCACAACCGTGAACGTTGTGCCACCATCGATTACGTGATGATTGGTAACAACATATCCATCGTCCGAAACAAAGAACCCGGATCCTTGTGAACGCGCAGTACGGCCTTCGTTCCCTGGTCCACCTCTCCTAAATTCACGACGCTGACCTTCGCCAAAGAAGCGCTCGAAAAATTCGCGTCCACGTCGAAACTGCTCACCTTCAAGTTGGTCATTCGCAGGTTGAAGTTTGGCCTCAACGCGAACGCTCACCACTGCAGGAGAAACGGCTTCAACCACATCCCCAAATGAGAATGCAGCAGGCGCTTCCACCTTCACCGCTTCCGCAAAGGAGGGAGTTACAAAATTTAACCCGGAATGCCCTGCACTCATACCAACGGCACCCGCAGCAATTGCAGTGGATAGGAGAAGTGCTTTAAATCCGGTTCCAAGAGCAGGTTTGTTTGAATTCATCTGACGAATTTCCTTTCTGTCATCAAAAAGCAGCGGGAACGCCGCTGCGCATGACAGCAATTTAGGAAACCCAACCTTACGGTTTCATGGCCGCAGAATTAAACTTTGGTAATGTTGACCTATCCACTATAGGTGGTTTTCACGATCGCACCGCTTTCAAGCGTTTTGTGAACGGGGCATTTGTCGGCAATCTCGACAAGCTTCTGTTTTAATTCAGGATCTTCCAATCCTTCGACTGTGATAGAGCGCTCAAAAACATCAATCTTTCCACCGCCGTCGCGTTGATCTTGCGCGCATTCCTCACAGTCTTTGGCATGAATTTTATGATGACTGACATCGACGGTAATGCGCCCGACATCCAGCTTTTTAAAGTCCGCATACATGCGCAAGGTCATGGATGTGCATGTGCCAAGGGAAGTCGCAAGGTAATCATAAGGTGAAGGCCCCGAATCCAGACCGCCAACGGATTTTGGTTCATCCGCCAACATGTGATGCGAGCCTGCCTGTACTGTATTCTGAAACTTGCCGCTTTGCGTTTCCATAACGCGCACCGGGACGTGATCTTCAGAAGCATTGTCTTGTACCACCGGATCGAGATACTTCTCACTCCAGGCAGCGATTATGCCAGCGGCAAAATCAGCATCCACATCGCGGCTCACGAGATGATCGGCATCATCAAGAGAAACAAAGCTCTTGGGGTGTTTGGCGGCGACAAAAATCTTCGATGCGTTCTCTACACCAACGGTTTGATCAATCGGAGAATGCAGCACAAGAAGAGGCTTTTTCAACACTGCAACTTTTTCCAAAACATCATTGGCTTTTAAATCATCGAGGAACTGTTTTCGGATCGAGAACTCCCGGCCCGCCAAATTTACGGTTGCTTCGCCATTATCGGCAATCTCATCCAGTTTGGCACCAAAGTTATGAATGACATGTTCGGCTTCTGCCGGTGCACCAATGGTGACCACTCCTCTTATTTCGGGGATTTCTCCCGCAACCGAAAGCACCGCAGCACCTCCCAGCGAGTGCCCAATCAAAAGGCTCGGTGCTTGGAAATGTTCGCGCAAGTAATTTGCCCCGATGACCAGATCTTCGCGATTAGACGAGAAATTTGTTGAAGCGAAGTCGCCACCACTTTTGCCCAGACCCGTAAAATCAAACCGCAGAACTGCAATGCCGCGATTGGAAAGCTCGGCTGCGATCCGCTTTGTAGCGTGTAGATCTTTGGAGCATGTGAAACAATGGGCAAAGATTGCATACGCCCTGATCGGACCATGTGGTAAATCCAGACGGGCAGAAAGCTTAACGCCAAGGCTACCATCGAAATCGAGGCGTTGGGTCGTTGTCATCAGAGGGCTCCAAAGGTTTAATTCAGCCCCTAAAGTGGGTCATGCGCCAGCGACATACAAGTGCATAATATCACACCGACTTGACGCTCAATCACAATTTATCATCAATGACTTTTTCAAGCGCTTGCAGCTCTTCTTCTGAAAGCTCTGGAGCATCTTCACTCAGCTTTGGAGCCTTGGAAAAAGTACGGTATGCGATAAATCCACCGACCAGCAATATCACGACCGGGAACCCCCAAAGCGCTAACGTATGCGCACCAAGCCGGGGTTTCAGCAGGACAAACTCTCCGTATCTATCAACCAGGAAATCCAAAATCTCTTGATCCGTTTTGCCCTCAAGAAGTTGCTCGCGAACCAACACACGTAGGTCGCGTGCCAATTGCGCGTCTGAATCATCAATCGACTGATTCTGGCACACAAGGCATCGGATTTGCACAGACAATTCCCGTGCCCGTTGTTCCAATACCGGATCGTCCAAAACCTCATCGGGATTTACCGCGAAAGCGGGAACGCAAACCGAAAAGGCCAAGACAGCGGCCAATAGGAGCCGGGTCAATTTATGCATTGACTGTCTTCCTTCGGGCTTTTGCCTTCTGCGCAACGCCTACGCGTAGCCTGCGATCACTTAGAGACAGGAAACCACCAAATGCCATCAGGATCGGGCCAATCCAAACGAGCAACACTTGCGATTTCCACCACGCGCGTAGCACAGTCCTGCCCTCTTCATCGGTGTCACCCACTGAGACATAGAGCTGGGAGAACCAGTATGTTTTTAACGCAGCTTCCGTTGTTGCTGAGCCATGGCCGGTATAAAACCGCTTGGCAGGTTTCATTTGCAATTCTTCGACACCGTCCCGCTGGACCGAAACAACCAGCGTATCCGAGACGAAGTTTGCACCTTGCTGACGCACGTTACCTTCATGAACCAGTGTAAAGCCGGACAGTTCGAGCTTTTCGCCTTTCCTTAACAGCGCACCATCCTCCGTGCTGAAGGCGGTTGCGCCGACGATACCCAGAACCATCACTCCCAGACCAAAATGCGCGAATGCAGTTCCCCAGGTAGAGCGAGGCAATCCTGATAGTCGAGCAAATGCGGTTGAAGCCGATGATTTTGGAAATCCTGAGCGCTGCCAAATTTCCATTAAGGAGCCGAGCATGACCCAAACTGCAATACCAACTGCCAATGCGGAGAATACGCCTGCACCATCAATAAATGACAATGCGATCACCGCTGCAAACAAAGCAGTGCCGGAAATGAAATACAATCTCTGCAAGATCGGCATTAGGTCACTGCGCTTCCACGCCATCAGCGGCCCAAACGGAACCGCCAGCAGGATCGGGATCATTAAGGGCCCGAAGGTCAGATTGAAGTAAGGCGGGCCAACGGAAATCTTTGATCCATCGACGGCTTCAAGAAATAGCGGATAAAGCGTTCCCAACAAAACCGTTGCACAGGATACAGTCATAAACAGGTTGTTAAAAACCAAAGCTCCCTCACGGGAGATCGGTTGGAACAACCCGCCTTGTTGCAGGACATTTGCCCGCAGCGCAAACAACGCCAGCGAACCGCCAATGAAGATTAGGAGGATCATCAGAATGAAAATGCCACGTGTTGGGTCTGACGCGAAACTGTGAACAGACGTAAGCACACCAGAACGAACGATGAAGGTTCCAAGCAGCGAAAGTGAGAATGTTAGGAGCGCCAGAAGAATCGTCCAGATCTTCAAAGCGTCGCGCTTTTCCATCACCACCGCTGAATGGATCAATGCTGTTCCAACGAGCCAGGGCATGAAGGATGCGTTTTCCACAGGGTCCCAGAACCACCAACCACCCCAGCCAAGTTCGTAATAGGCCCAGTAAGAGCCCATCGCGATGCCTGCTGTCAGAAACACCCAAGCAAGCAAAGCCCAGGGGCGCACATATCTTGCCCACGCCCCATCAATACGACCACTAATCATGGCTGCCATTGCGAAGGAAAAGGTTAGGGAAAACCCTACATACCCAACATACAAAAGCGGCGGATGAATAGCCAAGCCAATGTCCTGCAAGATCGGGTTCAGGTCACGACCTTCAGTAGGAACCTGTTCCATGCGGGTAAACGGATTTGACGTGAAAATGGTGAAGAGCAGGAAAGCCACGGTGACCCAACCTTGAACGGCAAGCACGTCCGCTTTCAAACGAGACGGCAGATTGACTGCAAACGCTGCAAGTAGTGCCGAGAACAGAGTCAGGATCAAAACCCACAGCAGAATAGACCCTTCATGGTTTCCCCATACGCCAGTAATTTTGTAGAGCAGTGGTTTATCAGTGTGGGAGTTTTGCCAAACGTTCACCAGCGAAAAGTCTGAGGTAATGTAAGCATGCGTCAGCGCCACAAATGAAAGTGAGACTGCGAAAAACCCAAGCACCGCAGTTGTCGTTCCTGCCGCCATCAGGCCTGCATCGTTTTTACGCGCGCCCCAAAACGGGATTACAGATTGCACCAGCGAAAGCGCTAATGCGAGGATGAGAGCAAAATGTCCGATCTCGGCAATCACTGTTTTGGCTCCCCTTTCCAGACGTCTTTATCTTTCAACACGTCTTCAAGTTCTTTTGGAACGTAATTTTCATCATGCTTTGCCAGAACGTTATCCGCAATAAAGCGGCCGTCTGATTGTAGTTTTCCTTCGGCAATAATGCCTTGGCCTTCGCGAAACAGGTCCGGCAAAATCCCGTCAAAGCTGATAGGAACGCTGTAATCACCATCGGTTACCACAAAGGAGATAACGGTTTCGTTCTTTTCAACACTGCCGTCTTCCACTAGCCCGCCGATTCGAAACCGTTCACCCGGTTGCACTTTATTACCAGCAACCACATCAGTGGGATCAAAAAAGAAAACAATCTCATCACGCAGAGCAAATGAGGCAAGGCCCAGTGCTAAGGCAATAACTGCGCCAATAATTGCGATGCCTGCAAACCGTTTCTGTTTTCTCGTCAATTGCTTGCTCCTTGCGGCATCTGTTTGGCATTCTGAAGCTGTTCTGCGAATTCCTGGTCTCCGGGAAATGCCTGTTTTGCATTCGTCAATGCATCATCGGCTTCTTCCGGTTGCCCTAACACCATATAGGCTCTGACCAGACGTAACCAACCTGCTTTGTCCGTGGGGTTTTCCTCCAGACGGGCCGCCAATCCTGCGACCATTGATTGAATGCGAGCTTGTTGCTCCTCTTGCGGGAGGTTTGTGATTTCTTCAACGGAGTCAGGTGTGGGGCCATCGGTGTCGGTTTCTTCGAGCTGCGCCACACGTCTTTTTATCGCTGGAAGCCAATCTTCGTCACCTTTGGCACCCTCAATCATGGTTTGCCAAGCGGCCTTTGCACCATCGCGATCATTTGTTTGGAACGCATAAAGGCCAATAAAGAAACGCGCATTTGAATTTTTCGCATCCAGAGCAATTGCACGCTCGAAAGATTGTAGTGCTGCCGAAGTAACCTGGCCACTGGCCTTTGCAACCTGCACCTCGCCAAGGGTGCTGAGGACTTCCGTACTCTCACCATTAATTCGAATAATGTTGCGAAAGGCGTTCTCGGCTTTGGTGAATTCCTGCTGGCGTAAATAAACCGGAGCAAGTACCTGCCATCCTTGTAGATCGTCCGGATTGGTTTCCAGACGCCGTTCGGCAGCCGCAATCAATTGATCCATTGACTGTTGCGCTACTTCCGGCGCTTCTTCGCTCGTTTGAGAACCAGGTGGCGTACCAATGCTGAGATAAATCAAAACCGAAACCAGCGGAATTGAAAACAGACCCAATGTCATCCACCAACCGCTGGGTTGTTCGCTCGCTGACTGTTGTGTGTCAACGCTAGTTTGGGATTTGAGTAGTTTTCGAGCTTCTTCAGCTTTGGCGGCTTCAGCCATTTCAGGATCAAGACGCTTTGCGACCAGATCGCGCTCAATCTCTTCAACCCGCGCATTGTAGATTGCAACATCACTTTGTTCAGCAGTGATATCGGCATGAAGCTGCGATGCCCACGAACGCCAAATCGCAACAAGCGTCAGCAGCAAAATTCCAACAATCGCAATCCAAAAAAACATGCTGTCTTCTTATCTTGCAATGTGGGACTTAGGAAGCTGAAAATCCGTAATCAATTGACGCGGGTGGCATCACAGTTTCGTGGGCATCCAGTGAAACTATGCCAGCGGAGTCCAAGTGCCATCCGCATTTCGGCATGCCGTACCACTTGCCTGACTGGGTTGACCGTCGACATAGATCGTATGGGTATAACGTCGGCAATCCTGAGATCCGACTTGATACGCTTGCTGCGGCACTACCTGACCATAAGTTGAGCCGGTTCCCTGCCATGCAACAGGCTGTCCAGAACGACCGTTTTCAAGAGCGTTATACTCAGCTTGCAGTGCGGCTTCGCGACTACGACCATCCAGGTTACGGCCAATATTTCCGCCGATAACACCACCGGCAAGGGCGCCTACAACAGTTGCCACAGTCCGGCCGCGACCGCCACCAAACTGGTTGCCAACCACACCACCCGCGATTGCGCCGGCGGTGGCACCAATGGTTTCGTTAGATGTATTACACGCTGAAAGTAGGACACAGGCCACCAGAACCGTTGTCTTTTGCAATTTACTTGATGATCGCCACATCATGTTTCCTTTCCTACCCCAGCACGCCAATGCTTACACTTTGATCGTGTTCAAATTTTGAACAACAACCATTATTCATATCGTTCGTCAGGCCTTAAACCCCGGCAGCTTCACCGTTGCTTTCAATCCTCCCAGATCAGAAACGCCCAGATTAAACTCACCTTCGTATTCTTCAACAATATCTCTAACAATAGATAAACCTAGGCCCCACCCGGTTTTGCCTTCATCAACCCGACCACCACGCTTCATCGCATTTTCAATCTGTTTCGGGGTCATACCGGGTCCATCATCTTCCACCGTTACGATCAACTTACCCTCTTGGAAATCTGAGCCAATTTCCATGGTGGTTTCTGCATATTTCGCGGCATTTTCGAGCAGATTGCCAAATACTTCCTGCAGATCAGGCTCTTCCCCGGCAAAATTGACACCCTCAATTGGCTCGAGATCGAACCCCATATCCGTATTGCGGTTAAGTTTTGCTACGACCAAAGCCAATTTCTCCAACACAGGAAATGCCGGTGTACTAGCAACGGATGTAGAACGCCGCGCAGAGATTCGCGCACGGTCCAAATAGAGCTGCACCTGCTTACGCATGGTATCGGACTGTTCTTTGAAGAGGCTCTCTTTTTCTGGAGAAAGGGACGATAGTTCATTTTGCATAACGGCAAGTGGCGTTTTCAACGAATGCGCGAGATTTCCCACTTGGGTTCGGGCACGTTCTACAATCACGGCGTTGGATTCAATCAGGGCATTTGTCTCATCAATCAGCGGCTGGATTTCTTCCGGATAGGATCCATCGATTTTCTCAGCATCTCCATTGCGGACAGCAGTTAGTTTTTGTGTAGCGCGTGTAACAGGTTCTAGCCCCAATCTCACGACGACATAGGTTGCAGCAATGATGGAGAACGCAAGTAACCCCAATATTAGCGCAATGCGTTGTGTGAATGCATAGATCTCATCGTCTAAGGCGCTTTGATTAGCAGTGATCTTAAAACTATAAAGCTGATTGCCCTCGCCCAGAAAAACCTGCGCTTCGAGGCCCTGCAGAGCCTCGCCATTTTCATCATTCATCTGGAACTGTCGTTGAAACGTTTCATCAAACTCCTGACCTTCAGAGACAAGAATGGTCCGATCCGCAAGCGAAAGACTGGCTAGGCGCTTCTCTGGCTCGCCTATTCTTTCAACCGACCAATACCAACCGGAATCAAACAGTTGATAACGCGAGTCTCCAAGGTTGGGCAGGCCCATCAATTTGCCGTCTTCATCAAGCTCCACATTGCCCATGAGATTAAAGATGTTGGCGATCAAAATGTCATTAAGACGCTCTTGAGCGTTGTTGCGATACTCGGAAGAAATAACAAGCGCTGCAAGCGCTACACCGACAATCGCGGCACAAGAGGACAATAAGAAAAGCCGGGCAGCGAGCGTATCAGGCACCCAAGCGCTGATAATTCTACGCAAGCCTGACATCAGGTGTTTTCACGCAACCTGTATCCAAGGCCACGAACCGTTTCGACGAAATCAGGATCCAGTTTCTTGCGCAACCGCCCGACAAATACTTCAATGGTGTTTGAGTCTTTGTCAAAATCTTGGTCATACAAATGCTCGGTGAGCTCTGTCCGCGAAATCACTTCACCGGGATGATGCAACAGGTAGGACAAAAGACGAAGTTCATGCGAGGTCAGCTTGACCGCGCTACCCTGATAGGTGACTTTCGATGTTCGAGTATCAAAAACAATTTCACCGCAGGTCAGTTGCGATGAGGCTTGCCCTGAAGATCGGCGGATCAAGGCACGCAAACGCGCCAGCACTTCTTCTATATGAAATGGTTTTGCAACATAATCGTCAGCGCCTGCGTCCATGCCTGTGACTTTGTCACTCCATCGATCCCTCGCGGTCAACATGAGTACGGGCATGGTTTTGCCGTTCTCACGCCATTTCTCGAGGATGGTCAATCCATCCATTTCCGGCAAGCCGATATCCAATATCACGGCGTCATAAGGTTCTGTATCGCCAAGAAAATGACCTTCTTCGCCATCATAGGCCTTATCCACCACATAACCGGCTTCTAAACAGGCATCTTCCAGTTGGCGATTTAGGTCTTTTTCGTCTTCTACGATAAGAATCCGCATGTTTTAAGTCCGCTATTATGAATTAACCCGACGTTCCACCACCCGTGGTGGATTACCGTCACCAGAATCAATTTTCATGCGCACTATACAGATGGTCTTACCATTATTACCAGCTTCCATCTGAACCGACAGAAGCGTTGCATTCGGCTCTGAAGCTACAAGACTGCGCGCAGCATCACTGCACTTGTCAGCGTATGCTGGCACAGCAAAAAACGGCGTTGTGAAAATGATCAACGCCAATATGCGCAAGGTTCTACTCAACATAATCCCCATATAGCCTGATCCATCTGAACTAAAGATGAATGGTTTTGCAAGCCGTTGGCGCTCAAATCCCCTCAAGTTCTTGCGAGAAGTTGGCATATTCCCAGCACGTTGGTTAAATTCTAGAATCTCACGCGCAAGATATCCGGGCAGCAGCACCCGGCAAACCCAAATCATTAAGCTGAGTGACTTCAAAAAAACAGGGGGTTTCAAGAGAGCCCAAGTCGTCTACTCGCTGTATGTTTGGATATTCAAATGTTGAAGCAAAAACGTTCGCTTCTCTTACGAT
>CALLHT010000244.1 GCA_938009335.1 uncultured Rhizobiaceae group bacterium | reverse complement strand
GAGGTGATGGTGATGCGCAAGGGCGCTGAGCAGATCATGCGCGATTTATTCAATATTTACACTCGCGATGTAAGTTCACGCCCGGAAAGTCTAACACAGTGGATAGCCGATAAGCCTGCCAAATCCGTTCGTCGTGTGATTGCTGATTTCATAGCCAGCATGACGGATGATTATGCCATCAACCAACATAAGCGTTTGTTTGACGCTACTCCCGAATTAAGATAGTCAGGGCGAGGACATAATCCTCCCGGAAATTGCGGTACAATGAACCTATTTCAATACTTTGAGCAAGAGATTAAGAAGGCTGCGGAAGACATTGATCTTCCAGAAGAAGCTTTGAGTTTGTTGCCGAAAATATCGGCTGAGCCGCCGCGTGATCCTTCACATGGTGATGTGGCAACGAATGCGGCCATGGTTTTGGCAAAGCCAGCGCGCAAAAATCCACGTGAAATCGCTCAGCAAATTGTTGATGCGCTTGGCGCGTTAGATGCCGTTGAAGAAGCAAATATCGCAGGCCCCGGGTTTATCAATCTGAAGCTTTCCAATGTGTTTTGGTTGGATCAACTGGCAGCAATGCTTGCTCAAGGCGGCGACTATGGTCGCGGCCTGGTGTCAGACGGCGAAAAGGTCAATGTCGAATATGTGTCTGCAAACCCGACCGGCCCCATGCATGTAGGCCATTGCCGTGGCGCGGTTGTGGGAGATGCGCTTGCTAATTTGCTGGAATTTGCGGGTTTTGACGTCACCAAGGAATATTACGTGAATGATGCGGGGGGGCAGATCAACGTTCTGGCCGGATCGCTATTTCATCGGTACCGAGAAGCATTAGGCGAAGATGTTGGGGCGGTGCCGGAAGGCATGTATCCCGGCGATTATCTTGTGCTACCGGCAAAGAAGCTTGTAGAACGCCATGGCGATGCATTGGTCTCCATGGATGAGGTGGAGCGGACCGACCTTCTAAAAGACTTCGCAATCGATGCCATGATGGACATGATCCGCGAAGATTTGGCGGCGCTTAACATCCATCATGATGTGTTCTTTTCAGAGCGTAGTCTACATGCTCAAGAAGGCAATCAATCAAAGATTGATGAGATGCTGGATGGGTTAAGAGAGCAGGGCCTTGTTTATGAAGGCAAACTTCCCCCACCGAAAGGTGAAACGCCGGAGGACTGGGAAGATCGTGAACAAACGCTTTTCCGCGCGTCAGACTTCGGTGACGATACAGATCGCGCTTTGAAGAAATCCAATGGTGACTACACCTATTTTGCTGCAGACGTTGCCTACTTTGCGGACAAATATGCGCGAGAGTTTAAACGTATGGTGTTTGTGCTTGGAGCCGATCACTCAGGCTACGCCAAGCGCCTCAAGGCAGTGGCGAGCGCTGTAGCAGGCGATAACGCAACCCTTGATGTGCTGTTTTGCCAGTTGGTGAAGCTTTTGCGCGATGGTCAACCTGTGGCCATGGGCAAGCGCAGTGGCAACTTTGTAACCTTGCGCGATGTTGTGGATGAAGTGGGTCGAGACGCGGTCCGCTTCATGATGCTCTATCGCAAGCCTGAAGCGCCGTTGGATTTCGATTTTGCCAAGGTTACAGAGCAATCCAAGGACAATCCGGTATTCTACGTGCAGTACGCACATGCACGAATTGCGTCAACATTCCGCCGCGTTGCAGAAGAACTGCCTGACTTGGATGTATCGGCAGATGGGCTTGCAAATGCAGATTTGGGCCTTTTGACTGATGAAGGCGAACTCGGTTTGATCAAAAAAACGGCTGAATTCCCGCGAATCATTGAGCAGGCAGCGAAAGCCGACGAGCCGCATCGATTGGCGTTTTATCTCTATGAATTGGCCTCAGAACTGCACGGACATTGGACAAAAGGCAAAGAAAAGCCAGAATTACGGTTTATTAACCACGAAAATGCACAATTGACATTGTCTAGACTGGCTATGTTGCGCAGTATGGCTTCGATAATTGCATCGGGGCTGGCAATCGTCGGGGCAGATGCCCCCGAAGAAATGCGCTGATACTACGCTGGTTATGTGAACATTGATTGGCAATGTGCACATCAATGTAGGGGTAACGCGTTGTGAGTGAAAAATTAAATCCTGAAGTTGATCAATCTGTCGATCAAGGTTTGGAAGATGATCCGCTGGCAGAATTGGCGCGCATTGTTGCGGGCGAACCTGAGCCGGTTCTCGAAACAAATGCGTTAGAGCCTGAGGTATCAGTTGAAGCTGAACCGGTTCAGTACGAAGAGGTTTTGGAAGCCATTATGGCTGAGCCAGAACCGTTCGTTGATTTGGAGCCAGTAGTTTCAGTCGAGCCGGTTAGGGAAACACTGCCGGAGCCAAGCATATCAGATTTAGATATGGAAGCAGCGCTATCTGAGGCCCTTGGGGATCCAATGCCCGAGGCGCAGCCGATCGTTGAATTTGAAGCGCCGGCGGTAGAGCAAGAATTGAGTGCGCGAGACGAGATCACTCGTGCAGTAGATCAAGTTGTAAACGAGCAACCAGAACCGTTTACGGTTGACGAATCGGTTTTACAAACACCGGCAGCAGAACTGCCCGAGCCAGGGCTTGCTGTAGATCAGGCCCCGTCCTTTGAGGATGGTTTGATCTCCGCGCTAGAAACCGAGCTGACGCCCGAGCCTATGCAGGAAACAATTGCCGTAGAAGCGTTGAATGATCCAGTCGCAGAAGTTGTAAATACGGCTGAAGCGGCGGCGGTAGAATTTCCAGAGCAAGAAGAAGTGGTGGGTTCGGAGGAGTTCACCAGCCTTGAGAACGCACTTGCCGCGGAACTTGATGATGAAATGGCTGTTGGTTTTGAAGCCGTAGATGAGACGATGCAATCGGTATCTGATCAACCCGCTTTGGAGCCAGGCTATGAGGTCCCGTCTGAGGTTGAACACCCTCAACCCGCAGAAGAAGATTTGGGTGCTGCATTTGCCAATGAGTTCGAGCAAATGATGTCTCAGGACACACAGATGCAAGAAGTTCCTGCGGAAACTGAGTTCGTACAAGCTGACCCGCTTGAGACATTTGCCGATGATTTGGCGGCTCCTCTTGCGGCTGGTGCAGCAGCCGTAGCCGGAACAGCTGCCGCAGTTGCCGAGCCAAAAACTTTGGATGATCTCGACTTCGGCTCTGCTTTTGCAGAAGAGCTTGGTGTCGAAAAACTAGATGAAGTCGGCGGTTGGGAAACCGGCAGCACCGAAGCTGCGCAAGCCGAGTTCTCAGATGCGCTTCAGCCTCAGGAGTTTGCATCAGAATTCGAAGATCCGGGTCATTCCGGGCAAATCCCGGGTGTTCCCGATGAAGCTGCGATGCATCCTGAAGCTGCTCAACAAAAAGGCGGTTCAAGCCTTAAATACGCGATGGCAGCCCTTATCATCGCATTGTTTGCCGGAACAATCTTTGCAGGCTACGGATTCTTGGGCGGCGATAGCGCGGGCGAGGGCGGTGAGCCAAAGCTGATCAAAGCGGAAACCGATCCAATCAAACAAAAACCTGATGATCCCGGTGGGCGCGTTGTAGCCAATCAGGATAAGGCTTCTTACGAAAAAGTTGAAGGCACTGACGGCGATAATTTGGCTCAGGAAAGCCTGATCTCCAAGACAGAAGAACCAGCAGAGATTGTTTCTACTGGCGTCAATGACGGAGCTACGGTTGAAACCAATCTCACACCAAAAGCGGACGAGCGTCTTTCTGGTGGCGGCGAAGAAGATACAGCATCTGCTGCCGCAACAACCGGTGAAGTAGCACCGCGTGTTGTGCAGACCGTAACCGTAAAGCCGGATGGCACGATTGTTCAATCTGCACCTTCTGTGCCTAAGATTGCTGAAACAGTCACATCGGCCGCAACAGAACTAGCATCAAGTGCATTGTCTTCTGTTGAAGATGCACAGGTAACACTCGTAGAACCCAAGCCGGTTACAACTGAGCTTATCAAAAAGCCAGAGCCAATCGATGGTGCAAAGACAACGGGCACAACGGCGGTTCCGGTCGCAAGTCCATTGCCGAAGCCTGTGGTGAAGCAGAAGCCTAAACCTGTGCAAACTGCGGCGGTAAAACCGAAACCTGCCGCTCCTGCCGCAGTGCGTCGCAGCGAATGGGTCGTGCAAGTATCATCCCAACGTACTCCCGAAGCAGCGCAATCATCGTTCACCAATTTGAGAAATCGCTTCAGTGTGCTGCAAGGGCGACCAATGTCAGTTCAGCGTGCTAATGTGAATGGTGCAACATTCTATCGTGTACGTGTGCAAACATCATCGCGAAATGACGCAAATCAGCTTTGCTCAAGGCTTCAGGCGGCGGGCGGAAGCTGCTTCGTAACCCGATAATCGCGCATAAATGTGCAATGATATCAGTGGAGAGGCCGGTTTAACCGGCCTTTTTCTTTGGGAATGCACGCTTTCACTGGTAAATTCTCAATATGAGAATCAGTCCTATTATATTTGGGTGCAAGTCCACCCGGTTGTCGGATGAAGAAAAAGCCTTTTACCGCGCTGTTCAGCCTTGGGGCTTTATCTTGTTTTCCCGAAACGTAGACACCCCCGATCAAGTCTCTGCCCTCGTTGAAGAGATGAAATCATGCGTTGATCATGATGATGTTGCGGTGCTGGTAGATCAGGAAGGCGGCAGAGTACGCCGATTAAGACCACCGCATTGGGCGGAATATCACAGCGCTGAGGTCATAGGCGGTCACTACAAACAAGACAAAACGCGTGGCAAACGCATAGCATGGCTGCAATCCCGGCTCATGGCCTTTGATCTTGTGAAACTCGGTATCAACGTCGATTGCTTGCCGGTACTGGACGTTCCTGTTCCCGGTGCGCATGACGTGATTGGTGATCGCGCCTATTCTCAAGATGTGAATTCAATCAGTGAGATGGGGCGGGACGCGGCACAGGGTATGCTCGACGGCGGGGTACTGCCAGTCATTAAACACATTCCAGGCCACGGTCGCTCCATGGTGGATAGCCATCTCGATCTTCCGCGCGTCGAAACTGATTTGGAAACGCTTAAGGCGACAGATTTCGAACCGTTTAAACGTCTCGCAGAAATGCCAGTCGCGATGACCGCTCATGTAATCTACGAAGCGGTAGACGCTTCCGCACCTGCAACCACTTCCAAGACCGTTATTGATGACATTATTCGCAATTACATCGGCTTTGATGGCCTTTTGATGTGCGATGACCTCTCCATGAAAGCACTTTCTGGGGATTTCTCTGAAAGAGTGCAATCATCTTTTGCCGCAGGCTGTGATGTTGTGCTTCATTGCAACGGAGAAATGGAGGAAATGCGGCAGGTAGCAGATGCGCTCCCGGAATTCGGTGAGAAAGCATTTGAACGGGTTCAACAGGCAACACGCTATTGGTCATCTGCGAGCCATGATGACGAAGCAACTTTGCGTGAAGAATTTCAGCGGCTTTGCCAATCTTCTGACTATAACCACGATCCAACGGAAGCACACCTTTGAGCGACGACGACAAACTTGCAAATCCGCCGCTTCCCATGACCGATCAGGAATGGGAAGAGGGCGATGTTACGTCCTCTGACGAGAAGCTAACCGTGGATGTGGAGGGGTTTGAAGGTCCGCTAGATTTGTTGTTGGAACTTGGTCGCCGCCAAAAAGTAGACCTTGCCAAGATTTCAATCCTTGCCCTTGCTGAGCAGTATCTCGAATTCATCGAGGGTGTTCGCAAAATGCGGATTGAGCTTGCGGCTGACTATCTGGTTATGGCTGCTTGGCTTGCATTCCTGAAGTCAAAACTTCTCCTGCCCAAGGAAGAAGACGACACGGCTGAGATGAGCGGTGAAGAGATGGCCGCCGTCCTCGCGTTCCGTCTCCAGCGGCTGGAAGCAATGCGCGAAGCGGGAAAAAACATCATCAACCGCAACCGATTGGGCCGCGATTTCTTCGCCAGAGGCAATCCTGAACCGATTGTTGTGGACCGAAAGAAAGACTATTCCGCCACGCTTTATGATTTGCTGAGCGCTTACGCGACACAACGCCAGCGCACTAGCGTTTCTCACGTAACAATCGCAAGGCGCGAAGTCTGGTCGCTTCAGGATGCACGGGACATTCTCACGCGCATGGTCGGGCATTTCGGCGACTGGACGGATCTTACTTCTTTCCTTCTGCCTTACATTCCAGAGCCTGAAATGCGTAACACCATAGTCGCCAGTTCGTTTGCTGCGACCTTGGAGCTGGTGCGTGAGGGCAAGCTTAAGATGCGCCAAGAGGCTGCATTTGAACCGATTTATCTGAAATCCCAGCCGAAGGGTGAGGGACCGCAACATGTTGCTGAAAACAGGAGTATCTAACCATGTCACAGGGATCAGAAGCGAAAATTCTTCCGTTTAACCCCGGCGGGGAAGATCACACGGTCGGAAAAGAGATGCAAGAGCAGATGCGCATTGTAGAGGCAATCGTTTTTGCCTCTACTGAGCCGGTTACCGAAAAAGCGATTGTGGAGCGTCTGCCGGAAGGTACGGAGGTAAAGCCAATCCTCGAAGAGTTGCAGCGGGCGTATATGGCGCGCGGTGTCAACCTGATGAAAGTCGGCAATTGCTGGGCCTTCAGAACTGCGGATGACCTGAGCTTCCTCCTGCAAAAAGAAGCAGTTGAATCCAAGAAGCTCTCCCGCGCTGCTCTCGAAGTTATGGCAATCATTGCTTACCATCAGCCGGTAACCCGTGCGGAAATCGAAGAAATCCGCGGTGTTGCTACCTCAAAAGGCACGCTGGATGTGCTGCTGGAAACAGGCTGGGTACGGATGCGGGGTCGCCGTAAGACGCCTGGTCGCCCGGTGACATATGGAACAACACTCGAATTTCTGGACCAATTTGGCCTCGAAGAACTCAGAGATTTGCCCGGCATGGAAGAGCTTAAAGGCGCTGGATTGCTCCGCTCAGAAGTTCCAACAAACTTTGTTATTCCGGTTCCAAACGACAGCCCGGAACTTGGCGAAGACGAAGATCCGTTTACAGTCGATGATATTGAAGAACTGGGGCTTCTTACGCCAATGGGTGACGAAGAGGGATAGTTTTTCTCTAAAAGGCCCGTTATACCTCCGGCAATACACACTCGTTCCGGTTCAAGAAATGGGCTTTCTGGCGCATGTCCGATAATTCACTCACAAAATCAGATGCGCCGCCACCGGCACTATCCGCTTCTGTTGGGTGGGGGGCTCGCAAATCAGCCGGTGTTTCAATTGCATCTGGCATGCGGTTGGAACACATCACCTACGAGGTTGATGGCGAGAAAATTCTGGATGACATCACCTTGGAAGTGGAACCAGGTCAGGTGATCTGTCTCTTGGGGCCATCGGGTTCAGGAAAAACCTCGCTTTTACGAATTGCAGCCGGTCTCATAGAGGATGCACAGGGAAAAGTGCTGATCGATGGCCGTGTCGTATCCGATGAAAAGCATTCAATCCCGCCGGAAAAACGCGGCGTTGGTCTTGTGTTTCAGGACTATGCGCTGTTTCCGCACCTCACCATCCGGCAAAATGTTGAGTTCGGTTTGACAGCGATGAGCCGATCTGAAGCGAGAGACCAAGCAATGCGGATTTTATCCCGTGTCGGGTTGGATGATCGTGCCGGAGATTACCCGCATGTCTTATCGGGAGGTGAACAACAACGGGTGGCATTGGCACGCGCGCTGGCTCCGCGCCCGGGCATTTTGTTGATGGATGAGCCGTTTTCTGGCCTCGACTCGAGATTGCGCGATCAAATCCGTCAACATAGCCTCGATTTGCTGCGGGAGACCCGGTCTACTGCGATTATCGTCACCCATGATGCGGAAGAAGCGTTAAGGGTAGGGGACAGAATTGCCTTGATCCAAGACGGTAAACTCGTCCAGCTTGGATCTGGTCGTGATCTCTACTATCACCCAAAAAACCTGTTCGTGGCGGCATTCTTCTCGGAAATCAATGTCATTCCCGCTGATTTTGAAAAGGGATTGATGACCACGGTTTTCGGGCAGAACAAAGTCCAAGACAGTGTTAATTTCGAGGCTTTTGCTGCAATCCGGCAATCCGACATTGGCATCATGCCGTATTTGAAGGGAAAGCCGGGGGTGCCGGGACGAATTGTTGCGCGCCGGTTCCTGGGAACCTCTGAATTGGTGGATGTTTCGATAGAGGGACTGCCTCAACCGCTTCAAGCAAGGGTAAGGCCAGGCGTTTTACCTGCCCATCAAACCTCCGTTTTGCTGCGTGTTGACCCGGAATTGATGATGATTTTCCCTCAAACTGGCAAATAGCTCTGGTAACCATAGTTTCGTTAGCCTATTTAACGAGAAAGGGACCGCTTGCCGTAACCTGTGAGAAAGGGTTATGGTCCGGTCAAATCGTAGCTATCCGCCAGAAAAGGCGCGGATGCCGAAACGGGAGTAGAAAATGAATATTGGTGTTTGGCAAATTGTCATTATTGCAGTTGTAGTTGTGCTGCTGTTTGGCCGTGGCAAAATTTCCGAGCTTATGGGCGATGTTGCGAAGGGTATTACATCCTTCAAAAAGGGATTGAATGAGCCGGAAGACACTGCGGAAACCATTGAAGCAAAAGCTTCTGAGACGGTCAACAAAGCAAAAGATGAGTCCAAAGCCAGCTGAATAGCTTTCGCTTTGCGTTTTTTGCCCCCGCAGTTGCGCGGGATTATTCTGTTCTTTCTCCGCGGGAAATAGCCTGTGTTTAGTAATTTTGCATGGTCAGAAATGTTGGTGATCGCTTTTGTGGCGATCATTGTGGTGGGTCCGAAAGACCTGCCGGGCATGCTGCGTTCTTTGGGTAAAACCATCGGCGGCGTTAAACGTATGGCGGGTGATTTCCAACGTCAGTTTAACGATGCAATCAAAGAAGCTGATCTTGATGATGTGAAAGACCTGACTTCTACCAAAGGTTTTGCTCCGCTGGAAGATGCACGTAAATCGATGGAAGAATTCGCTCAGACGATGGAAGCTCCGGTTGAAAGTGAGCCGGAAATCGAAGCGCCTGCGATTGTTCCCGAACCTGAACCAACGCCAGCGAAGAAACCTGCAGCTAAGAAAGCGCCTGCGAAAAAGGCAGCTCCTCGCAAAACTGCTGCGAAAACAACAGCGGCAAAACCGGCCGCCAAAAAGCCGGCAGCCAAAAAGGCAGCGCCCAGAAAAACCGCCGCTAAAAAGCCAGCAGCGAGCGCTAAGAGCACGTCATGACTACTGAAGAAAACATTGATGATAGCAGCGCTCCGCTAATAGAGCATCTGATCGAACTGCGTCAGCGGTTGATGTATGCCGTTATAGCGATTGTTGTTCTGTTTTTGATTTGCTTTTTCTTCGCAGATGAAATTTTCAATATTCTCGTTATTCCATATCAGCAGGGTGCAGGCACCGCTGACGTGAAGTTCATCTTCACGGCTCTGCAAGAAAAGTTCTTTGTAGATGTGAGAATTGCCTTCTTTGGAGCGCTGTTCTTGGGCTTTCCGGTGATCGCAACGCAAATCTATAAGTTCGTTGCTCCCGGCCTCTATAAGAATGAGAAGGGTGCTTTTCTGCCATTTTTGGTGGCGACTCCGGTTCTGTTTTTTGCCGGTGCTTGCCTCGTTTATTTCCTGATCATGCCTTTAGCGACTTCGTTTTTCCTTAGTCTTGAGCAAACTGGTGGCGACGGGCAAGCAGAGATTAGCAACCTTCAAAGTGTTCGTGCTTATCTCGATTTGATCATGCTATTGATCTTTGCGTTTGGGCTGGTTTTCCAGCTTCCTGTGGCGATCACGCTCCTGTCTCAAGCAGGGCTTGTGCGGGCTGATACACTTGCCGAGAAGCGCAAGTATGCCATTCTAGGAGCATTTGTTGCGGCTGCTGTTCTCACACCTCCTGACCCTGTTAGCCAGCTTGGTCTTGCGATCCCGACCATCCTTCTTTACGAAGTGTCCATTCTGGCGGCGCGTCGGATCGAAAAACGCCGGGAAGAGCGCGAAAAAGCATCCGAATCGGATAGTACTGATCTCACATCGTCCTAATACGGCTTAAAACGACTGTTTTATCTGTAAATTCAACATCATTATTGGTGAACTTATGTTTGATATCAAATGGATACGAGAAAATCCTAAAGCATTTAATGAAGGAATGAAGAAGCGCGGGTTTGATGCCGATGCGTCCCAATTGCTGGCCTTGGACGATGCGCGTCGTGAGCATATTGCGAAATTGCAGGATGCGCAGACCCGCCGCAATGCCGCATCCAAAGAAATCGGTCAGGCTATGGGTTCTGGCGATACGGATAAAGCCGAGGCTTTAAAGGCTGAGGTGTCGGAAATAAAAACCCTCATTCAGAATGGTGAAGAAGAGGAGCGCAAGCTGATCGCGGCTTTGAACGATGCTCTGTCTGCCATTCCGAACATTCCGCTGGATGATGTTCCTGAGGGCGAAGATGAGGCGGGGAATGTCCTCTATCGCACCCATGGCGAAGCGCCAAATCTTGGCAATAATGCAAAAGAACATTTCGAAGTTGGCGAAGCGCTTGGGGAAATGGATTTTGAAGGCGCGGCGGGGCTTTCTGGCAGCCGCTTTGTAGTTCTCAAGAATGGCATCGCGCGGCTGGAGCGGGCGCTAGGGCAATTCATGCTGGATGTTCACACCCAGGACCACGGCTACACAGAGGTTTCTCCGCCCTTATTGGTGCGTGACGAGGCGCTTTACGGCACTGGTCAATTGCCGAAATTTGCGGAAGATTTGTTCAAGACAACAGATGGGCGCTGGTTGATCCCGACTGCTGAAGTGCCGCTCACCAATCTGGTGCGAGAGCAAATTCTGGATGGCAATGAACTGCCCCTCCGCTTTACTGCACTTACGCCGTGTTTCCGCTCTGAGGCCGGTTCTGCCGGACGTGACACGCGCGGCATGCTGCGTCAGCACCAATTCCAGAAGGTGGAGTTGGTCTCTATCACTAAGCCGGAAGACTCCCTCGATGAACTGGAGCGCATGCTGGATAGCGCAGAAACAGTTTTGAAAAAGCTTGGCATACATTTCCGCACCATGACGCTTTGTTCAGGCGATATGGGGTTCTCTGCCCGCAAGACCTATGACATTGAGGCTTGGTTGCCAGGCCAAGGGGCATATCGCGAGATTTCAAGTTGCTCTGTTTGTGGTGATTTTCAAGCCAGACGCATGGCAGCGCGCTATCGTATGGATGACGGCAAATCGATTGGGCATGTGCATACCTTAAATGGGTCAGGTGTAGCGACGGGCAGGGCGCTTATCGCAGTCATAGAGAATTATCAGAATCCGGATGGCTCAATCACTGTGCCAGATGTGCTGCAACCCTATATGGGCGGCATGACCAAAATTGAGAAGGTGAGTTAAGCCCTTGAAAATTCTGATCACAAATGATGATGGTATCAATGCGCCGGGCTTGGTTTCTGCTGAGAAAATTGCGCGACAACTGACCGATGACGTCACAATTGTTGCGCCTGAGACGGACCAATCCGGCGTCGCGCATTCCTTAACATTGAGCCACCCTCTGCGATTGCGCAAAGTGGGTGACAAGAAATTTGCCATCAACGGCACGCCTACAGATTGCGCTATTATGGGCGTTCGCGAGATTATGGATTCACCGCCGGATCTCATTCTCTCGGGTGTGAATTCCGGCCAGAATATTGGTGACGATGTTATCTACTCGGGCACAGTCGCCGGGGCAATTGAAGGTGCGCTTCTTGGTGTTAAGTCGATAGCGCTTTCACAAGCCTATAATTTTGCAGAAGGTACCCGCCATGTGAAGTGGGGGACCTGTGAAGCGCTTGCTCCGGAAATTATTAATAAGCTCATGTCCCAGGAATTTCCGGAAAAGACGTTGGTCAATGTGAATTTCCCGAATTGCGATGTGGAAGAAATTGACGGAACCCAAATCACTGGGCAGGGATCGTTCAACCACGGGCTCTTTATGGAAAAACGTCATGATGGTCGCGGCTTCCCGTATTACTGGATTAAGTTCGGGCGCGAGGTTCCAAATCAGCAGGCGGATTCAGATATAACGGCAATCCTTGAGAAGCGAATATCCATCAGTCCGCTCAAACTTGATTTAACCGATATGCAGTTTAAGGATGCTCTTAAGGGGATGTTTTGATTCTGATCCTGAGGTTGGCTGACATTGAACACTGATAGTAACCGCGAAGCACTGGCTCAATTTCTTCTGCGCTTACGCTCGCGCGGCATCACCGATCATCGATTGTTATCGGCTTTCGAAGATGTGCCGCGCCGAAACTTTGTTCCGGTTATTCATGTCAGTGAAGCTTATGCCCGCGGCCAGATGCCCATTGAGTGCGGACAATCCATGACTGCGGTGACAATGGTTGCGAAACTGGTCTCAGCTTTAGATGTTCAGCGCGAGAACCGCGTCCTGGAGCTTGGAACAGGTACGGGATATCAAACAGCACTCCTGGCAAAGCTCTGCGAGAAGATCGTAAGTGTGGAACGGTTCCGAACGCTCCATGAGAAAGCGCAGCAAAGACTGACCCAGCTTGGCATCAACAATGTGATCATCAAGCTGATGGATGCGTCGCAAGGGAATAACGAACTCGGGATAAGCGACCGGATTATATCGAATTTCTCGTTTCCGGATATTCCGCGGGATTTCATCGACAACATCGCGTCTAATGGAATCATGATTGCTCCTGTCGGCCCGCCGGATGATTTGCAGATCGTCAAAAAATTCACAAAGGTCGGTTCGCGTTTGCAGGTTGAAGATCTGTTCTCGGTTCGCATGCAGCCGGCAATTCCCGGTATATCCAAGGCGATCTGACAAATTACGCAACGGAAGAAATTTCACTTTTATCGATACTCTTAACCGAACAGTAACATTAACAGGTTCTAATCGGCTCTAGTTTTTGTACGAGTTGAGTATTGAGTAATGCGTTCTTCTGTTTTGCGTAATCGCAAGAGTGTCTTGTTGCGTGTGTCGTCTATTGCGGCACTTGGCGTGCTGGTTGCAGGGTGTAGTTCTGGCTTCGAACGGTTCGACCATTTCTACAATTCAGCGACCGAGGGGCAGTCCGTCGCTTCCAATCCTTATCCGGCAGGCGTTGATCCGCAAACAACCGCATCTACAGGTTCGCGGCTTGCGCCATTGCGCGACGTTGCTCCAAAACCTGTGCCGCAGGGCGTTTACCATCAGCCAGAGCCAACTTACGTTCAGCCTCAACCGACCTATCAACAGCCAGCTCAACCGTATCAACCAGAGGCATACCAGCCTTACGCTCAGGCGCCGAAGCCAACGCGTCAAGCTCTTGATAGCTACAAGCCGACAGTCACTTCAACACCGTTGAAGCCAGCCGCACCATCAGCGCCGAAGATTGCCTATGTTGCGCCAAAGCCTACGGTTGTAGCGCCTAAGATTGAACCGCAGCCGGTTTATGTTCCAAAAGTTGACCCGCAACCTGTCTATATTGCGCCTAAACCTGAATACACAGCACCTAAGCCGCTACAACAGGCTGCAAAAGTCTATACTGAGCCAAAGCAGGTTGATCCGGTAACGACTGCCGCGATTGATACGCCACAGGTTCAGCCTGTCGCAACGCAACCGACGCGTGATAATGGTTGGACCTCTACTGGTGGCACGACAATTGTCGCTCGTTCTGGCGAAACCCTTTATAACCTGTCAAAGCGTTATGGTGTTCCGGTTTCAGAAATTCGCCGTGCCAATGGTATGAACAGCGTCGAAGGCTTGAAATCCGGCCAACAGGTTCTCATTCCAAATTATGTGTTCTCGCCAACAGCGCCTGTGTCTGCGCCTGACAATAATCCGGATACGCGTGCCGCACGTGCAAGCACTGGCTATGTAGGGGAA
>CALLHT010000243.1 GCA_938009335.1 uncultured Rhizobiaceae group bacterium | reverse complement strand
CCCCTATTCCGCTGGCTTTGGAACTCGAGCAACAAACCCGATAGCACTCTTTTGGTGGCTTGCAGCGCGGACCCGGGTTAGCGCTAACAAAAGCCCCATCCCAAGTGACATCGCAATCATGGATGAGCCACCGTATGAGATGAACGGCAATGTCATGCCTTTTGCAGGAAGAAGCTTCAGGTTCACGCCGATATTGATGAAGGTTTGAAAGCCGAACATCAGAACAAGGCCTGCACTTGCCATTCTGATGTAGCCGTCCTGTTCGTGCATTGCGCGAGTCAGAGTACGCACGATGATAAAGCCAAAGACCCCAACCAGTAGCATGCAGGCAATGATGCCAAATTCTTCGGCGGCAACCGCGAAAACAAAATCCGTATGAGAATCCGGCAGAATTTTTTTGACAGTACCTTCACCCGGCCCCTGCCCCAACCAGCCGCCATTGATGATCGCCTCCAGACCAGTGTTCACCTGAAAATTGTCTCCCTCTCCCGTCAGGAAGCGATTAATGCGTCCCGCAACATGGGGGAAAAACATATAGGCGGCCAGCATGCCTGAAATCGCGATTGCCGCTAAAGCAGCGATCCATATCCAGGGCATGCCTGCCATGAAAAACAACGCCCCCCATGCAGCGGCGATTAGCATCGTCTGCCCGAAGTCAGGTTGCGCCATCAACAGTGCAGCAACAATAGCGAACAGGATGATGGAGAATAAGTTGCCCGGAATATCGGGTCTGCGCGAATTTTCCGCAAACAACCAGGCAGTTATGATAACGAATGCGGGTTTCACAAACTCCGAGGGTTGCAGCGTAAAGCCACCAAGTGAGATCCATCGTCGTGACCCTTTGGTTTCAAACCCGGCAAACAGCGTCACAAGCAGCAATATGATTGAAATCATAAACAGCAAGAATGCCACCCGACGCACTTGTGTCGGGTTCAACATGGAGCCGCCGATCAAAAGAATAGTCGCAGGGATTAGAAAGAAAACATGCCGTTTAACAAAATGGAACTCACCGAGATTAATCCGCTCAGCAACCGCAGGACTGGCAGAGAAAGACAACATCAATCCGCAAAACATCAGAAAAAGAAATGCGCTTAAAAGCGGCTTATCGATTGTCCGCCACCACTCCGCGAGAAAACTTCGGTCTGCTCTGCTAACCATCAACCCTCATCCCCGTATGGTTTAAACCCATTGAGCTTTTCAACTTCGCCTCTAAATGCCTCACCGCGAATTTCGAAATTCGCATATTGGTCGAAACTTGCACACGCTGGCGACAGTAATACCACCTTACCGCCCCCAGATGCTGTATCCGCATGAGCCTGCGCGACCGCGTTATCCAGCGTTTCGGCGATTTCAAACGGCACGTCTGCACCCAAAGTAGCTGCAAATTCCGGCGCTGCTTCGCCAATCAGATAGGCTTTAGCAACACGACCAAACAAAGGGCGCAGACTTTCTATGCCGCCCTCTTTTGGCAGGCCACCCGCAATCCAATGTATGTCTTCAAAACTCGAAAGAGCCATTGCCGCCGCATCCGCATTCGTTGCCTTCGAATCATTGAGGAAAACTATATCACCAATGTGTCCAATTATTTCCATTCGATGCGCGAGACCGGGAAATGTGTCTAACCCGTTTTGGATTTCAGAATCTTTTAGACCCGTGAGATGACATGCAGCCCAAGCCGCACTTGCATTCTGTGCATTGTGGTTTCCACGAAGGGTTTGGGCATTCTCTAGCGTAGCAACATTTGATGCACCAGACGGGGCCGCATGCGTTAGATCAACGCCGGATGCAAAAACACCAAAATCGAGCTCCCGCCTGACGGAGATCGGAACGCTTCCTTCAATAGTCTTGGCAATCGCTTCACAATATTGATCATCGACACCAACAATGGCTCTGCCACTGCGGGCAACCAGTTGCGACTTGATTTCCGCATAGTTTTCCATCGTGCCATGGCGATCGAGATGATCAGGCGCAAGGTTTAATAGGACGCCAATAGTCGGATCGAGGCTTGGTGCAAGATCAATTTGATAGGATGAGCACTCGACCACGTAAATCGCATCATCCGAAAGCGGATCGAGTGTCAACACCGCCTTACCGATATTACCGCCCATCTGCACATTGCGCCCGGCATTCGCCAAAATATGCGCGATCAAAGCCGTTGTGGTTGATTTGCCATTGGTCCCGGTAATAGCGATAAATCCGCTCTTAGGCGCAAGGCTTTTTCTCTCATTTGCGAACAGTTCGACATCGCCAATGACCGGAACATCGTGTTCCGTAGCTAAATCAACGGTCCAATGCGGCTTAGGGTGTGTTAGCGGCACACCCGGTGCCAACACCAGCGCTTCGCAGGCAGAAAAGTCATACTCCCGCAAATCGCCAATTGGAATGCCAAGCGCCTCGGCTTCTTTGACCTTTTGCGGATTGTCATCAAACGCAGTCACAATAGCTCCGCCAGCAACCAGCGCTTGCGCGGTTGCCATACCTGACCCGCCAAGACCAAAAAGAGCGAGCGTTTTACCGCTTTGCGTTGTGACCGGGATCATACTGTACGCCTATCGCAATTTCAGCGTTGCCAGACCAATAAGCGCCAGCATGACTGAGATAATCCAGAAACGGATCACAACCTGACTTTCCGTCCACCCTTTTTTCTCAAAATGGTGGTGGATTGGCGCCATGCGAAATACCCGCTTTCCGGTAAGCTTAAAGGATGCAACCTGGATGATCACAGAAAGCGCTTCCATCACAAACAGGCCACCAATGATCACCAGAACGATTTCGTGCTTGGTAGCAACTGCGGTCGCACCAATCATCCCGCCGAGGGCAAGAGAACCTGTATCACCCATGAAAATCGCAGCCGGCGGCGCATTGAACCACAGGAACCCAAGACCCGCACCAATAATCGCCCCACACAGAACCGCAACCTCACCCGTTCCCGGCACAAAGTGGATTTGCAAATAATCAGAAAAGATCGCATTACCTGAGAGATACGCGATCATGCCGAAAGAGGCTGCCGCGATCATGACTGGCACAATGGCAAGACCATCCAGCCCGTCAGTTAGGTTTACCGCGTTGCCTGCTGCCACAATAACAAACGCCCCAAACGGGATAAAGAACCACCCTAGGTTCAAAATCAAATCTTTGAAAAACGGGAACGTCAGCGATGAAGCAAAATCCCCCTCACCATTTGCCATGATCGCGTAGCAAGCAACTGCGGCAATTGCGAACTCCAAGGTCAAACGCATCTTGCCGGAAAATCCTTTATGGCTTGCAGCTGTTACTTTGAGATAATCATCATAAAGCCCGATGGCGCCAAAACCGATGGTAACCATCAAGACCACCCAGACGTAAACACTGCTCAGATTTGCCCAAAGAAGGGAACTGACGAGAACTCCACACAGGATCATCAATCCCCCCATGGTTGGCGTACCCGCTTTTTTGAAGTGGCTCTCCGGGCCATCTGCTCTAATAGGTTGACCCTTCCCTTGTCGAACGCGAAGTGACGCAATAATTCGAGGCCCAAACAGGAATACCACCATGGCTGATGTAATCAGCGCCGCGCCAGTTCGGAACGTGATGTATCGGAACAGGTTAAAGACGGAAATATCGCTAGACAGTTCCTGATATAGATAAAAAAACAATCCATTCCCCTTTCAGACACTCAGCCTGTTTTGCGCCCCAAACGCATTTCGTTTCACCCTACGCAATACAAACAAACCGGCCCTATTTTCCGGTCACTCTCTGTTCAGCAGTTCTTCAACCACTTTTGCAAAGCCGACACTTTTCGAAGCTTTCAACATCAGCACGTCTCCCGCTTTCATCGTTTCTTTCAACCGCGGTATCAACGTGGCAGCATCTTTGAAGTATCCACCCAATTTGTCTTTAGGAAGAATTTTACAAAGATGCTCCATTTCAGGCCCAACCAGAAAAACCAAATCCACACCTGCAGCAGAAATTGGCGCCGCCAATGCTTCGTGTAGCTTCTTGGATTGGCGTCCCAATTCAAGCATATCGCCAAGCACGGCGATGCGGCGTTTGGTTTTCACACCTTCAAAGTTCGCTAATAATTTTAGACCTGCTTCCATTGAAGCAGGATTGGCATTGTAGCTCTCATCAATCACAGTGATACCCATGGCACCGGAACCGCCTAAGACGTAGCGCGCACCACGGCCTTCCGTTGGCGTTAGTTTGCCAAAGGCGTCTTTCGTCTTATCAAGGTCAGCTCCCGCAAGGACTGCCGCACCAAGCACGGCAGCACTGTTCATCGCCATATGCTCACCAGGCAGATTGACTTCATACTCCAAATCAGTTTCGCCATTCAACCGAACGGACATTTTCGTGCCTTCAGAGGACGGAACCATTTCACGGATCCAAAATTCAGAACCCCGTTTCGTACCGAATGAATTGAGATGTTCGATGGACGCTTCATTCGCCAAATCACGAAGCAAAGTGTAACGCCGGTCATCATGATTGATCAGGGCGTATCCACCCGGCACCACGCCCGTGTAAATTTCTGCCTTCGCCCGCGCGATGTCTTCAATCGTATCAAACGCGCCAATATGAGCCGCAGCAATATTCGTGATGATCGCAATATGCGGGCGCACCATTGCAACCAATGGCGTAATTTCGCCCGGGTTATTCATGCCAATCTCAAACACACCAAACCGCGCATCGCGGGGCATCCGTGCAAGGGTCAGCGGCACGCCCCAATGATTGTTGTATGAGGCGGCAGATGCATGGACTTTACCAGTCGCACCAAGAACCGAGCGAAGCATCTCTTTGGTCGATGTTTTCCCGACACTACCCGTTACGGCAATAATCTGCGCTTTAGAGCGCATCCGGGCAACCTGTCCCAAGCGCTGCATGGCTGCCAGCACATCGCTCACAACCAACAAGGGCATTTTCAAGCTTCCAAGCGAAACCAGCTTCGTTTCATCAACTACCGCAACCGCTGCGCCTGCTCGCATCGCGTTTGCCAGATAATCATGGCCATCCATGTTATCGCCTTTGATGGCAAAAAACGCATCACCCTTTTCAAGGGTACGGGTATCAATTGAAATGCCGTCAACCCCTTCAGGCATTTCGCCTACGGGCCGCCCGTCAATTGCCGACATAAACTCATCGATTGTCCAAAGCATACTCATACGGAACCTTCTCCCAAAGCCGCCCTAAGCACATCATGATCGGAAAACGGCAATATTGTATCGCCAACAATTTGGCCCGGCTCATGTCCCTTACCTGCAACGATCAAGCAATCCCCTTCCTGCATCAAATCACAAGCCTGATGGATTGCCTCACCCCGATCGCCAATTTCCTGTGCACCAACACACGCAGCCATAATCTCTGCCCTGATGGAAGACGGATCTTCTGTCCGTGGATTGTCATCTGTGACAATCACCACATCCGCCAAACGCGATGCGATTTCACCCATCACTGCACGCTTGGATTTATCGCGATCACCGCCACATCCAAACACCAGCACTATTCTGCCAGACGTAAATGGCCGAACTGAAGCGAGTACGTTTTCAAGGGCTTCCGGCTTATGAGCGTAGTCAACATAAGCGGGAGAACCATGTTTGGTTTTTCCAACCAATTCCAATCGCCCGGATGCGCCTTCAAGGTTTTCCAGTGCCTCAAAAACCACCTCTGGCGAAGAACCGGTGCTTAACGCCATGCCAGCAGCGACCAAGCCATTCGCAACCTGAAAATCCCCAGCCAGCGGAAAATTGACACGGTAAAACGCACCATCATGTTCCAACTCGATGATTTGACTATGCTGTTGATGTTCAACTTTTTTGAGGGAAATGTAGTTCCCGGAACGTCCTACAGACCGAACCTCACACCCGCCCTCGGTTGCAGCTTGAATGGCAGCCTCTGAATATGGATCATCAGAAAAAATCACGGCCGAAGCGCCCTTCGGCAAACGCTCGCGGAAAAGAACCATTTTCGCTTCCAGATAATCCTCAATCGTTGGGTGATAATCCAAATGATCATGCCCAAGGTTGGTGAAACCGCCAACACTCAAATTCACGCCGTCGAGGCGATGCTGATCGAGCCCGTGGGAAGACGCTTCCATCGAGGCATGCGTTATCCCGTCATTGGTCAATTCTGCCAGAAGCCTATGCAATGAGATCGGATCAGGCGTGGTCAAATTTCCATAGTCATCCCGCCCTGGCGCGACAACGCCGGTGGTTCCAATGCTTGCCGCCTGTTGGCCATCTGCAGCCCAAATTTGACGAAGAAACGTTGCGACCGATGTCTTTCCGGCTGTTCCCGTAACCGCTGCAACGGTTTCAGGTTGCGCATCAAAAAATGCTGCACTTGCATGCGCAAGAGCAACTCTTGGATCCGCAACACGGATGATAGGAATATCAATATTCGGCACGTCCGATTGAGTGGAAACAACCACAGCGACCGCACCGGATTCTTCGGCCATATTTGCGAATTTAGCCCCGTCGACATTCACACCAGGAAGACCGAAAAACAGGAAACCGTTAGAGACATCGTCAGTGTTGGAAGCAAGACCAGTGACCTCAATCGAAGCCAAAGCATCATCAAGATCAACTTGAGATCCAATGAGGCTTTGTAGGTTCATGTCTTTCTTCCTGTTCGAATCAGCAACTCTCACACAAACTTGATTACTCAATTGCCCGTCGCCCAACAAGTTCAGCTTTACGCAAACTTTCGAGGAGACACCTAGTTTGAAACCAACAATGGCAGTTTCACATCATTGAAATTCGGCTTCACTCCCAGAATAGGCGCGGAGCGACGGATGATATTGCCAACAACAGGGGCAGCATTAAGGCCGGCTGTTGCGCTCTTTTTACCTTTTTCTGGCTGCGGCTCATCAACAAATGCCAGCACAACATACTGCGGATCATCGATAGGGAATGCGGAAAGAAACGCGTTGAAACGCTTACTGGAAGAGTATCTTCCGTTCACAACTTTTTCCGCAGTTCCTGTCTTACCGCCAACCCGGAAACCTGGCACTTCTGCACGCTTGCCGGATCCCTTCTCCACATTCAATCGCATCAGATCCCGCATGTTCTTGCTCGTGCGCGGGTTAATTACAGAGACACCCTCTCTTTGGGCCTGCGAGATTGAGCGCGGGAACAATGTCGGATTGATAAGCTTGCCACCGTTGACCAATGCTGCACCTGCAACCGCTGTTTGCAGCGGCGTCGTTTGAGCGCCATGTCCGTATGAAATCGTCACAGAATTAATCTTGCGCCATTTCTTCGGCTCTACCGGATGCGCAACTTCAGGCAATTCAAACGGCATTCTGCTCAACAGACCAATACGATGCAGGAACTCACGGTGCCCTTTGATGCCAACGACATCTGCCATTTTCGCTGTGCCGATATTGGAGGAGTAAATAAACACTTCCGGAACAGTAAGAATGCGCTTCTTCGCGTGGAAGTCATTGATGGTGTGACCGCCAATATGGAGCGGTTTGCGGGCATCAAACGTGTCACGCATTCCAACCTTGCCACTGTCTAACGCCATCGCGGTAGTGAAAGTCTTGAAGGTCGACCCCATCTCAAAAAGACCGGCGGAAATGCGATTAAGCCGATCTTTCTTGAGCGCATCCACCGGTCGGTTAGGGTCATAATCCGGAAGAGATGCCATCGCGACAACTTCGCCCGTCTTGGCATTGAGAACAATCGCTCCCGCAGCAATTGCACTGTAGCGCTCCATTGCTTTGGCAAGTTCGTCTCTGACAAAATGCTGAACCCTGAGATCGATAGAAAGATGTACCGGCTCAAGGTCGTTCTTGCTTGCCAGCCCCAACTCTTGCAGCTGGCGAAGCCCGCGATCATCAATGTATTTCTCAAGCCCCGCAATGCCGACATTATCAATGTTCACATGGCCTACAATGTGAGACGCCGTCTCACCCTTTGGATAAAATCGACGCGTCTCCGTTCTAAACCCAAGACCCGGAATGCCGAGCGCCAGAATGGCGTTTTCGGTTGCCGGCGTGAGTTCACGGCGCAGCCACACAAATCCAGCGTTACTGGTCAGGCGTTTGTGCATGACCTTCACATCAAGATCAGGCAAAACCGTCAAAAGACTTTCGATTGCCTCATCCGCATCCACAATCCGGCGCGGCTCTGCAAATAAAGAAGATGTAACAATATCTGTTGCCAACATCACCCCATTGCGATCGCGAATATCCGGACGCTTTGCGGTAATCGCAATATCAGGTTTACTGACATAAAAATTCGTGTCTGGCTCCACAAAGGCCAAAAACCCTAGGCGCACCAAAATCGCACAATAAGCCAGTCCAATGATGCAGACCGATAGAAACACACGTGACTGCGCCTGGCTGACCGCAACCTTACCGCTCCCATCGAGCGACAATCTTGAAGCATCTTTGCGGGACGTGGAAATCATGTCACTGAACCTCTTCTTGTTGAGGTTTCGCAACACTGCCGGTTGTGACCGAACTATCCGTATTCGCGTAATCGGGTTGATCAGGATCTGCGAACGGATCAAATTCCTGCTTCACGGGAGGAAGTGTCGCCGTATCGGCAAGTTGCGCTGGCGTTGTGGGTTGAAGGCCAAGCTGTTCGCCATAGCGCTCTACCAGCTTCTCCAAACGTGCAGGACTTGTCAGCAGCCCCCAATCCGACTTGAGAAGGTCAATCTCAACTTCTTCCGCTTCAATTTTCTTTTCAAGTTTGGCGACCCGATCAAGCGCCACCTCTGAATCATGCTTCACCTTAAAGGTCCAGATCACCACACCAATCAGCAGCGCGATCATAAAAATATCAAGAGAACGAAGGACCGGAGAAAGCTTCATCAAGCACGGCCTCCAGCTTCGAAGCCAGCAAGCGGCGCCAAATTGGGAAATCCAAAAATCGAAAAATCTGCCGGATGCGCAGCGTCAGCGGTACGCTCCGCCCATCGCAATTTTGCAGACCGCGCGCGTGGATTCACGTCCGCCTCTCCTTGTGTCGCTTTAATCAAGTTCTTGCCCGTCGCAGCAAATGTCGCATGTTTATGGTTTACAGCAGGTAAATGCCGTGACCCCTGATCGCCACCAAACCGGTCTTTAAAGAATAGCTTCACAATGCGGTCTTCAAGGGAGTGGAAGGTTACCACCACCAGTTTCCCACCCGCTTTAAGGATGCGCTCAGCCGCAAAAAGGGCATTTGCAAGCTGTTGCAATTCCTGGTTCACGTAAATCCGCAATGCCTGAAAGGTTCGCGTTGCCGGATGAATCCGGTCCTTGGCTTTACGCGGCAGCACTTTCTCAATCACTTTCGCCAATTGCAGCGTTGTAGAAAACGGCACCGCCTCACGCGCTCGCACAATGGCCCTCGAAACGACTGAAGCTTTTTTCTCTTCACCCAGAATGCCGATGATCCGCGTCAGATCGTTTTGCGCCGCGTTATTCACAACATCAGCGGCACTCACCCCATCTTGCGCCATACGCATGTCTAAGGGACCATCCTGCTGAAACGAGAACCCGCGCTCTGCTTCGTCCAACTGCATGGAAGAAACGCCAATATCCAAGACCACACCATCCACTGCCGGATGCCCGACACGCTCAGCAATCTGATCCAGTTCAGAGAATTCTCCGCTCTCTAAATCCAATCGCCCTTGCGCCTGATCAACCAACACCTGCCCATCGCGAATGGCATTGGGATCACGATCAATCGCGATCACATGCGCCTGCGCTTCAAGAATTGCTTTTGTATATCCACCAGCACCAAACGTGCCGTCTATAATGACTTTGCCGGAAGCAGGCTCCAAAACATCAAGGACCTCGTTGAGCATTACAGGAATATGAGGGGCTGGTCCGCCAACGATATCATGAGGAATATCGTCACCCTTCATCATCTCATGCTCCCCCGTCTGCTTTGATGCCGCTTCCGGCATTCGCCATTCTGTTTTGCCGCATTGCCGCGACTTTCCCCCTCGCCTCTTCACGGTAGGCAAGAAACCGTTCCGGTTCCCAGATCTGAAAGAAATGCCCCCGCCCCACGAAAGCAGCCCTGTCTGAAATCCCGGTCTGATCACGAATGGCATCGGAGAGTGTAATCCGCCCCTCGCCATCCATTTTCAACTCACTGGAATCCCCATGCAACACAAAGGAATACAACTCATACTCAGCAGAGAACGGATCCAACTTTTCAAGGTAAGCCTCACCGCGCTCAATCAACTCAGGCCCGCCCGCATCAACACTTGGCTGGTCAACAGACATCAGGGTGTAAAGTCGGGAAACATTGCCTAGGACCGGACGAAACGGGGCCGGAATCGAAACCCTCCCCTTACGGTCCACCTTATTGATCGTGTTCGAAAGGAACCGATCCATCACAAACCTACACTTCCCAAAAGCCCCCAAGAGACCCGTTACTCAGTACATCAAATCACCATTTTGGGATATCATGGGAATTTTTGGGCGTCAATGGGATTAATAGAAAATTAATGGGATGGAACGGCAAGATCGAGTGAATGCAATGAGGCATAACGAAAAAAGCCCGATCTGATTTCAGACCGGGCTTCATGATGGTTGATTTTGTGGGTGGGGAACATGAGTCAGATTGACTCAGGGGGAAAAGAAAATTCAGAAAACTGATGTTTTGTAAACTAGAGGTTCCAGACCATGTTATTTTATCCCGAACGGATTTTGAACCAAGGACGCAAAGCAAATAGTTATGAGAAAGACAACACCCGTCAAGCGTTTAGCAAAACGTTGGTTCAAACACCACGATTCGAAAATTCCATTCTATGTCGAAGCAATTTGCGAAGACAAAGAATACATTGGATCATTAGGCGATGAAGTTTTTGATTGGCGTATTGATATATTCGAGAAACATCTCAAATTTAGGACAAAGCATTACCAAGGCACTATACCTTATGAGCAAATCGTCTCATGCGAGAAGTGTGTCATTTATGAAGATTGCAGTGAAATCAGAGTTCGTGAGATCTACACTGAGGCCAGTATAATCAACATAAAAAGTCTTAACGAAAATGAGATCGCTCAGTTGAAAAAGAGCGAAAACGGTGTTTCAATTCACTCTGGAAATGAGTACTATCCGGTGCTGATCGAAGGTGAATCTGTTGAGTTAATTTGGGAAATCAACTCTTATCTTTGTGACTTCATCAGAAGAGTTACTGTCACAAGGGCTTGGGATAGTTTGAAGCAATCAACTTTGTGATGGAACTGTCAGTAGCTGAAGTGGAAGAATAAAGTGGACAATCAGAAACACTTTCCAGCAAAAGACGTGGATGGAAACCCCGCCCTGGTAGTTGCCACAAAAACCAACGGTTCCGTTTCCTTAGCGATCTCTGAAAAACTGGGCGGCGACATTGAAGTGGTCTTAAAGGACGTCGAATTAAGGGACTTGATAGCTTTTCTGGCAAAAGATTGATTTGGTTTCACTTTTGAGCCTCACTCATATCCAATTAAAATCTAACATATACTGTTCTGCGAGCATTTACTGTTACAACTTTGGGACATGAGTTTCCAAAGCACTTATCCCCACACTCGATTCCTCCTACACATTTTTAGGCATGGATTATAACTTAGCCATCAATCTTTCGACAAGCTCAGGGTGAGGCGATCGTGAGACACCCTCTCTTCGTCATTCCTGTGCTTGTCACAGGAATCCATGCGCAGGCCGATGGTAAACCCGTCTGCACGCACCATCGTTTTGTAAGGTGGGAAAACGTAGCGCCTTTTTCTCACTCGCCTGACTGTCGAAGGGTCAAGGAAGCTATTGAGACATTTCATTAATTCCGCCTCGCCCTTCGACAAGCTCAGGGTGAGGATTGAGTTTTTATCCCCACCCCAAATTCCTCATGCACACTTTTGC
>CALLHT010000242.1 GCA_938009335.1 uncultured Rhizobiaceae group bacterium | reverse complement strand
TGAGCCATGTCTAAGATACTTTTCCCCGCTATTGATTTGGAAGACGGCTGCCCGCGTTGCCCGCAGAAGCCTCGCTTCGAGGACACGCAAATAAATGAAGGCATGAGCCATGTCTAAAATTCTCTTTCCTGCAATAGACCTCAAAGACGGCGAATGCGTTCGTCTAAAGCTTGGCGATATGGATCAGGCGACCGTTTATAATCCAGACCCCGGCGATCAGGCGCGCGCTTTTGAGACACAAGGCTTTCAATGGCTGCATGTGGTGGATTTGAACGGCGCGTTTGAAGGCGAAACGGTCAATGGCGCAGCGGTTGAAGCCATTCTTGCCAACACAAATAATCCGGTTCAACTGGGGGGCGGTATCCGTAATCTCAAGCACATCGAAAACTGGCTGACCAAAGGTGTTCAGCGGGTGATCCTTGGAACGGTTGCTGTGCGAAACCCGGATTTGGTCATCGAGGCATGCAAAACCTTCGAAGGGCATGTTGCTGTCGGCATTGACGCTAAAGGCGGCAAAGTCGCTGTCGAAGGCTGGGCGGAAGCTTCAGAACTGGGTGTCATTGAGCTTGCCAAAAAGTTTGAAGGCGCGGGCGTTTCAGCAATCATTTACACAGACATCGACCGCGATGGCATTCTCACCGGCATCAATTGGGAATCAACCATTGAACTTGCGGAAGCGGTTTCTATTCCGGTGATAGCATCCGGTGGCTTAGCATCAATGGACGACGTGAAAAAACTGGCGTCGCCGGAATGCGCGAAACTTGAAGGCGCGATCACAGGTCGTGCACTTTACGATGGCAGATTAGATGCCAAAGAGGCGCTGGAGGTTTTGCAATGACCCTCAAAGTCCGCATCATTCCATGTCTTGATGTTAAAGACGGCCGCGTTGTTAAGGGTGTCAACTTTGTCGATCTGATCGATGCTGGTGATCCGGTTCAGGCGGCAATCGCCTATGACGCTGCAGGCGCCGATGAGCTAACCTTTCTCGATATCACCGCGTCATCTGATGGTCGCGATGCAACCTTCGACATGATTGCTCGCACGGCTGAGCAATGCTTTATGCCGCTAACCGTTGGCGGTGGAGTTCGGACTGTCGAAGATATTCGCAAACTATTGCTCGCAGGCGCGGACAAGGTTTCGATCAATACCACTGCGGTTAAAAATCCGGATTTTGTGGCCGAGGCTGCCGACAAGTTTGGCGATCAATGTATTGTGGTCGCCATAGATGCCAAGAAAGTATCTGCCGATGGAGAAGCGGATCGGTGGGAAATTTTCACCCATGGTGGCCGTCAGGAAACGGGTATTGATGCAGTGGAATTTGCGCAATTAGTGGTCTCCAAGGGTGCAGGCGAAATTCTTCTAACATCAATGGATCGCGATGGAACCCAGGTCGGTTATAATCTGCCGCTTACCCGCGCAATTGCCGATGCCGTTCATGTTCCGGTAATCGCATCGGGTGGTGTGGGAAATCTGGATCATCTGGTCGAAGGCGTCACCGAAGGTCATGCGAGTGCAGTACTTGCGGCTTCAATTTTCCATTTCGGCACGTACACTATCGCCGAAGCCAAGGCCCATATGCAAAATGCGGGTATTCCGGTAAGAATGCAGGTCTAAGGACTGGAATATGAGATGACTGAATTTACGCTTGATACATTGAATGAGATTATCGCTGCGCGCGGGAGCGAAGCGGTCGATAAATCCTATACCGCTTCGTTGTTGGCAAAAGGCACAGAAAAATGCGCCAAGAAGTTTGGCGAAGAAGCAGTTGAAGCAGTTATTGCAGCGGTTTCTTCCGATAAGGTAGAGCTTACAAAAGAAGCGGCCGATGTGCTGTATCATCTCCTTGTGTTACTCAAATCAGAGAGTGTCGAACTTGCCGATGTGTTGGCTGAACTTGAAAGCCGCACCCGCCAGTCAGGTCTTGAAGAAAAGGCTTCCCGCAAGGGCTGAGGATGATGGCAGAGAAAAACACCAACGGTTTCTGGCGGACAGCTAATCTAAGTGAAGACGAGGGTTTCGTATCGCCCTATCGGTTTTTCTCGGCATCAGACTGGGAGCAGTTTCGCGCCGATACGCCGCTGACGCTCACTGAAAGCGAGGTCAAACGCCTGCGCTCCATGAACGATCCGATTTCTCTCGATGAAGTTCAACGCATTTATCTGTCTGTTTCAAGGCTTTTGTATTCTCATGTGGAAGCAGCCCAGCGGCTTTATGAGCAACGACAAAACTTCTTGCAATTCGAGGGCAATAAAACGCCGTTCATCATTGGTGTTGCGGGGCCGGTCGCGGTTGGAAAGTCTACGACCGCACGCATCCTGAAAGAGCTCCTTGCCCGCTGGCCCAACAGCCCGAAGGTCGACCTCATCACCACGGATGGATTTCTCAAACCCAATGCCCAACTCATGGAAGAGGGGATTATGGACAAAAAGGGCTTTCCCGAAAGCTACGATGTGGCGGAAGTCTTGCGGTTTCTTTCCTCGATCAAGGCAGGTGAGCCGCGTGTCACCGCACCATCCTATTCGCACTTCATCTACGATGTGTTGCCGGATCAGGAAATCGCGGTGGATCGGCCCGATATTCTGATCTTCGAAGGGATCAACGTGCTTCAATCCCGCGACATGCCGCGCGAGGGAGATTCGATCCCGCTCGTATCGGACTATTTCGATTTCGCGATCTATATCGATGCGGACGAAAAAGACATCGAGCGATGGTATATCAACCGCTTCATGGAATTACGCGATACCGCATTTCGTGATGCCGGTTCTTATTTCCATCGCTATTCGCAGGGCACAAAAGAAGAGGCTCTCGAAGTTGCCAATGGCCTTTGGACCAACATCAATCTGGTCAACCTGAAAGAGAACATCCAGCCAACGCGTCCCAGGGCGGATCTCGTTTTGCGCAAAGGCAAAGACCATCTGGTGGAGCGGGTTGCGCTCAGAAAGTTATAATCACGCAACTTTCGGGCATAACCAGGCATCAAGATAGGGCACCAATCGATCTGTGATGGATGTCGCATTGTGGAGTGCGCAGAATTTCAGCGCCATGGCCTGAATCATGAACGAATGAATGCCTTCCGCTTGCAGGTCGGGCGAGATATCGCGTCTGAACGGGTGGCGATAAAGCCATTCGGTAAAAATCTCGATCTGCCGGCCAAAACTTGTGGCAATCGGACCAACCTCTTCTTGAGCGGCAGCACCCGAATATCGCAGGATCACATCAAACACATACCGCTCGCAGGTCATAAACCGGCATAGGGGCATCAGCATATCGGCCATTTGCGCCGTGGTTTGCGGTGCGGGTTGGGTGTGCAACTGGTCCAAAAATTCGTTAATCTGCTCGCCAATGATCAAATCCATCAACGCATCTTTGTCCTGAAAATGCGCAAAAAAAGTACCTTTCGCGGTTCCCGCACGTAAGACAACTTCTTCCACGCGCATCGCTTTAAAGCCGTTTTCACGGATGATTTCCTTGGCGGCGGACACCAACCGAGCCCGTGTTTCCAACGTTCTTTTTTGAATTGCTTTTGCCATTTCAACAGTTTGCCAAAATAATTGACTTTGGTCAAATTTAATTGTTGACCACGGTCATATTTTTAGTTTATACGAAAATGACCACGGTCAAAATAATGGAGCCTCTCAATGACCCTTTCAAACGTCCCTAAGCGCATTTTCGTCCTAAACGGCCATCCTGCCGAAACATCTCTCAACCGCACATTGGCTGAAACGTACGTTCAATCGGCCCGCGATGCAGGCCATGATGTGAGATTCATGAACCTGAACGATCTGGACTTTGATCCCGATTACGGGTTCAGCGGATACGAAACGCACAAACCGTTGGAGCCGGAACTCGAGCAGGCACTGAAAAATCTCGAATGGGCCGAACATGTGGTCCTCGTCACACCGATGTGGTGGGGCGGGTTGCCGGCAAAACTCAAAGGCCTGTTTGATCGAACGCTTCTTCCGGGTCGTACGTTCAGCACGCGCGAAACGACATGGGCCGGATTGCCGAAACCGATGTTGACGGGGCGCACAGGCCGCGTATTCGTCACATCCGACACGCCGGGTATCTTCATGCGATTGGCGTATGGCAATGCGCTGATTCGCCAGCTTAAAGGCCAGATTTTCGGCTTTGTCGGCATCAAACTCTCGAAGATCGTGCATTTTTCCGGCGCCAGCCACCCAAAAGAGGGCGCGGTTGAGAAATGGATATCGCAAGTGAAGCAACAAGGTGCGGTTGGGGCATAGTTGATTGTCCTTTTTTGTTTTCGTGTCGCCTTCTGCTTTTTGATCCGAGTTGGGCATAACAGATGTCTGCCTCCCCCTTGTGGGGAGGCACGCGATACCCGGTAAAGCACAGGTGAGCGGGTGGGGGTGATGAACTGTGAGGAGGATGCGTTACCCCCACCGGTTCAGCTTTCGCTTCACCAGCCTCCCCACAAGGGGGAGGCAGAATCGCGGCGCGCTTCATCGTTCACTCGAGTTTTGTTTCTTTTTCGTGTCGCCGCCGGCTCCACGCCCGTCTCTCGTCGGCGCCTTCGGCTTGACTGCCGACCAACGGTTCACGAACTACGCCGCGCTTACGCGCAAGGCTTGTTCTGCCACGGAGGGTGGAAGTTTCTCGTTGGGCATGAGCGTGTATTCACTCGATCCTTCCGAACCAGTGGCTTGCTTATTATTTCCCGCTTCGGGCATAGCCCTTGCGCGGCTCTTATCCCTCCGTGGCAGGGCAAAGGTTTGAAATCCTTCAAACCGGCCAGCCCGCGAACGGGCGCTGAGGTGGAACCTCAGCGAAAACAAATTAAGCGCACAACTGCAGGACCCGATTGCCATCTTAGTCCGTTTTGTGTGCGGACCTTCGGGTCCTGCGCGGAGATTTGATGTTACCGGTCAGGCTCCTTTGAACACACTGCCAGCCGATACCTCTTGGTTCTCTGTTTGTGGCGAACAATCAAGAAAGATTGCTTCGCTTAACATTCGCAAACAACCACAAGCGGTTGCTTTGCTTTCCCACGATCAGCGGTTCAATTGCATGAACCCTGCTACCGCTTTGAACAGGAACCGTAAGCCGCCCACTGGTTTCCCGTTTGCTCGCTTTCGCTCACAAACGTTCTCCTATGGCCACCGCCGCTCCGCTGCTTGTGAAGCACCTAGCCGCTGGCGTACGTCCGGTGCCTCTCGGCGGCGCAAGCTTGCCTGCCGGCCAATGGGATTGCGCGTTTCACAAGTGAGAGAAGTGTGCATCAAGAATTCGGGGTGGGGATAAGTTTTTTTATTGCAAGTAACGGACATCACCCTCATCCTGAGCCTGTCGAAGGACGAGGGTGTAGGCCTTGCAAGTTACTGTTTATATCGTCGAATGCGCTGATGGTTCATACTATACCGGGCTTACCAAGCAAGATGTGGAAGCCCGCGTTTGGGAGCATAATGCAGGAGTTTACAACGGATATACGTTTAAACGCAGGCCTGTGAAGCTTGTGTTTATGGAAGTATATGATCGTGTCGATGAAGCGATTGCCCGCGAACGCCAGATCAAAGGTTGGAATAGGAAAAAGAAGCAAGCGCTTATCTGTTATGCGTATGAAGATTTGCCGGAATTAAGCAGAAACTATTCACAACACCCTCGTCCTTCGACAGGCTCAGGATGAGGGTGGAAGTATATTGTTCAATCATTTCTCCATCTCTCAAAACGATGATACTCGCGGAAGGAATTTCCTTCGGCTCGCGCAT
>CALLHT010000241.1 GCA_938009335.1 uncultured Rhizobiaceae group bacterium | reverse complement strand
GAGATGATCAACTATTTTGATTACGCTTACGAAGCGCCAGCGGACAAATCCGAGCCGTTTAAGGCGAATGTATCGATCATGCCAACGCCGTGGAATGAGGGCACAAAACTCATGTCCATCGGCATTAAAGGCTATGAGTTGCAGCGCGAGGAAGCGCCTAGCGCAAATCTGGTGTTCCTTATTGATACGTCCGGCTCAATGAATGCGCCGAACAAGCTTCCGCTTTTGCGCAACTCGTTTAAACTATTGCTTTCAACTTTGAAACCAGATGATACAGTGTCGATTGTCACCTATGCGGGAAGTGCGGGAACTGCGCTTGAACCGACCAAGGCTGCGGATAAAAACAAAATCCTCTCTGCACTGGACAATCTCGCTGCTGGTGGTTCTACGGCAGGTGCGGAAGGCATTCGCCAAGCCTACACTTTGGCGGAATCCAGCTTTAAAAAGGAAGGCATCAATCGTGTGATCCTGGCAACGGATGGTGACTTTAATGTGGGGATTTCCAATCCAGAAGAGTTGAAAAGCTACATCGAGCGTAAGCGCGAAACTGGTGTGACGCTTTCTGTGCTCGGCTTTGGGCGTGGAAACTACAATGATCAACTGATGCAGAAGCTTGCGCAAAACGGCAATGGCAATGCGTCTTATATCGATACGCTTTCCGAAGCGCGCAAAGTGCTGGTGGAAGAGGCAGGGTCTACACTCTTCTCGATTGCTAAAGACGTGAAATTGCAGGTCGAGTTTAACCCGGCATTGGTGAGCGAATACCGTCTGATTGGGTATGAGACACGGTCGCTTAAACGAGAAGATTTCAACAATGACAAAGTTGATGCGGGTGATATTGGTGCCGGACATACGGTGACTGCGCTGTATGAAATTACGCCCGTTGGTTCTCAATCTCAGCTCGTCGATGACTTGCGATACAGCAATGAAACGGAAGCAAAGCCAACGGCAGATGCGAATGAGTACGGGTTCTTGAAAATCCGCTACAAATTACCCGATAGTGACACCAGTACCTTGATTACGCGTCCGGTTACAAAATCAGATGAGGTATCTTCAACCGTTGCTGCGAAAAACGACAATCGTTTTGCGGCTAGTGTCGCGGCCTTTGGTCAGATGTTGCGCGGTGGCGAATATACAGGTTCTTATTCCTATGACGATGTGATTGCACTGGCTCAATCGGGCAAGGGCGAGGATGCATTTGGCTATCGTGCCGAGTTCATCAACCTGGTTCGCCTCGCAAAAACCGCAGCGGCGTTACAACCTCTAAAACAATAAGCATTAAGAGAGCCCCAAAAAGAAAACCCGCTGCGGGGATAATGCAGCGGGTTTTTCTTTGTTCGGTGTGGATTGTGGGGGAAGTAGACCGAACGCGTTTCCATATTTCCGGAAACTATCTTGCAACTCCAAGATAGTGATTTGTTTTGGATTTCACAAATGACGCAGGTTCACGTTTATTGGAAATCCTGTGTTTGTGCTGTGTACAATTCTATTTGCTTTTGCTGTCTTCCCAGGCGTTTCTAATGCGATGAAGAGAAAACCACACGACGGCGAGAATAAACGGGACGGAAACTGCAGTAAGGAATGTTTCGGAGAAGGGCATCCACGGCTGTTTTGCAATCACCTTCAGCAGATAAGACATAAGCCCAACCGCGTAATAGGTAATGGCAACAACCGACAAGCCTTCTACTGTGCGCGAGATTTTCAACTGCTGATCATGGCGGCGGTCCATGGATTGCAAAAGTGCCTGATTGCCTTTGGTCAGGTTTAGTTCAATGCGAGTTCGCAGCAACGTAAGCGCGCGGGAAAGATCGTTGGTCAAGGTCTCCTGACGTTTGGCCGTACTTTCAATTGTTGCGATTGCCGGTTCAAGACGTGAGCGCAGAAACCCGCTCATGGTTTGAACATCGCCAACTTTTTCTTCTTCCAGCGATGTGATGCGTTGATCAAACAGCGCAAAATAGGCGCGGCTTGCCGCAAAACGGTACCGGATTTCAGAGGCCAGAATATTGTTCTTTTCCGAAAGTGCAGAGAGTTTCTCAAACAGCGCTTCATCATCCTGCGATGTTGAACTTTGTTCTTCACGTAGAGATTGTGTCAAAGCATCAAGTTCGTCTTCGTACTCTGTGAGATGTGAGCTGACTTCGCGTGCTTTGGAAAGTCCAAGTAAGCTCATGGTGCGATACGTTTCCATTTCGACGAGGCGTTGTACGCGTCGGCCAAGTTCATCGCCGGTTAGCTTGCGCCCGTGAACCACAAAGCGCACACAGCCGGTTTCATCTGGTTTGAAGGTTGAGCGCACATCAATCTGGTTTCTGATTTTTCCGCCGTAAATGCGCTCGGTCAATGGCAGCAGTTTCAACATCTGTGCCGTTGTCGTAACGATATCCACTTGAAGCAGGACAAGAGTTTCAAGTGTTTCCGTAGGAAAGTGTTCGTGGAAGAAGCTTGCCAGAGAATCAAGATCGTATTTTTTGTTCATATCTCTAAACAAGATGCATGATGTGAATTCGGTATGACGCTCGAGTTTTACCCTAACGCCATGTAATTCACCTGTTACATGCCTTACATCTGCTGGTGCGGAAGAGGCGAAGATGGAGAAGAATTCTTCTCTAACTGCTTGCGAACACCTGAATGCGACTTGCAGCAATTGCGATGGGGCAGAAATGTTTTGCGATGGCCGAGCATGGGCCTCAGCAATCAGGCTATCTCTGTCCGGATGGAACTTCCAGTCGTGGTTTGGCATGGTTCTTTGCGTTGATTCGGTTAAGAGAAACTTCTTGGCCATACATAACGCAGTTTTCAGTTTTGAACAGAACCCAAGTTATGAGCTTGTATCCTCACCACGGATTTACGCCGTCAAAGCGCATTGCATCTTCCAGCTCAGCTAACGATTGGCCGCGATCCCAGCGAAAACCCCATGAAAGATAAGCACGCTCGCTTACCGGCCTTTGTCCTAAAACCCTGATATTGCGGTGACGATCATCACTTTCTATTCTATGCATGATGCTGGTAACGTTTTCCCGCTTTCCCTCCAACATCTGGAAGAAATGGGTTCCGTCATACGAAAGCAGTCCGGTAATCAGCCGGTCATTATTGTTTCTTTCACATGCATTTACAATTCCGTGGAGTTCTGCTTCGTCCAATTTTCGGACAGCAAGACTCCGATACAAAAGCCTATACATGGCTCACCCATTTCACCCCAATCACACACCAAAAAAGTGTATCACAAATACGTTACATCACAAGAGGGAATATTACTTAACGTAAATAAAACTGCTTAATATTTAAAAATATTACTATATTTCAATATTATAGCGCCCTGAAGTGCTATTGTTTTGGTGCGGAGTGTCGCGACAGTATTCTTTGGTAAAAACGACCAATTACTATCAGTGATATGCCTAAACCGATGAATGACGCTGCGCGCAATAGTCCTTCCAGCGAGGCCATATCGAGCAAGAATACCTTCACGATTGTCAAAATAATCTCCTTATTGAGTATGGACCCTAAGAGCGAAGTCACAGTTCGAAGCGAGACTGTCAAACCGATTTTGAGTTCAATATTCGTCTCTTATTCGTGAGGTGCTCGCGCAAATTTGTGATGGTGTCACATTGCACATGGATGCAAAGATGTATGCACTATATCAAAGGCAAGTTTGACGATGATTGGAGGATTGGAGATGACGCGATACAGAAGAGGAGATAGCAGCGGGTACATAGTCTTTTTTGTTACGTTGCTTGCTTTGATATTCGTGAGTTCTCTAGGTGTTGTAGGATCATCAGCGGCTGAAAAACACATCGGGTATTATTATCCCGAAATATCCTCAGAGGAGTCGTATCAAGCGCCATTGCCGCAACTGCCGGGGGTAAGTCGTCTGTCGCGTGTTGGATTTGTAACCCAACTTGATCAGTTGCAGAAAAAGAAGCCATATCCACCGACCTATCATATGTTTGCAAAAGGCGGGAATGCTGAGAAATTGATCATCGTTGCAACGGAGCAAGGGCGCTATGATACCTTGTTTCGCCTACGAGGATTACTCGCATCCATGACTGCAGACGCGCGGACTTCTCCTTTGTTTCAAAAGCTGGGGCATGTCGAGCAATTGAATTTTTTCGATCTATTGAAGATGGCTGGGTTTGACGAACTGGTGGTCACAAACGGGGATGAAGTCTCGCATCGCGTTGTTTTTGAATAGAAAAACTTAATCTTCCGACGAAATTCCGTGTCCTTCTTGAAATTAGTTTAATCATAAACTATATATGGTTTAATATTAAACTAAAGGAGTTCATGAAATGGAAAATAGTAAGCCATCTCAGCCGGCAAATCAGGGGCGCCGCAAATTTATGAAAATTCTTGGTGGTGGCGTTATTGTCGCTGCATCTGCAGGAGGGCTGTGGGCTGCCAGCCGTACTCCTACCAAGGCACTTGAACCCTGGAGACTCGCTGCAGGGATCAAGCCCGAAGCAGATCCAAGACGATATATTTTATCGCATGCCATTCTCGCGCCCAATCCTCACAATCGCCAGCCTTGGCTTGTTGACTTGAGTGTAGAGAATGAAATGACGCTATATTGCGATCTAGATCGCAGGCTGCCCCATACTGACCCATTCGATCGTCAGATAACGGTTGGCTTGGGTTGCTTCCTTGAATTGGCGGATATGGCGGCAAAGCAAGCTGGCATGAAAGCTGACATTGAAATGTTCCCAGAAGGCGAGGGCGAAGAACGGCTTGATGAGCGTCCTGTTGCTAAGATCAAATTAACAAAATCTGAGGTAACCCCAGATCCGCTTTTTGCACAGGTCTTTGATCGCCGCTCGAATAAAGAACCATATGAATTGGATCGCAGCGTAAGTGACGCCCAAATGGCTGAACTTGTTTCTCAGGTAACGAGTGGTGCTACTGGAGGCTCAGCGACAGATGCGCAGACTACCGCTAAGCTGCGAACGATTGCGTGGAATGCAATGGACACGGAACTGAGGACCTATCGCACTGCGAAAGAAAGCGTTGATTTATTCCGTATCGGCAAGGCAGAAATCGAAGCCAATCCTGATGGTATTGATCTTGGCGGTGCGTTTTTTGAAGTTGTAGACGCGCTTGGATTTATGAATCGGGAGGAATTTTTGGACACGAGTTCATCCACATTCCAACAGCAAATTGGTGCAGTAAAGGCACCGTTTGAAACGGCAAATGGATTTGTGTTCGTGAAAACCGCCGGTAACTCGCGGGTGGACCAGATTGAAGCAGGACGCAGTTATGTGCGCATCAATCTCAAAGCAACTGAGTTAGGGATCGCAATGCAGCCATGGTCGCAAGCTCTTCAGGAGTTTGAGGAAGTACGTCCACAATATGAAGAGATTCGATCAGTGCTGAACATACAAGAAAATGAAACGTTACAGATGTTTGCGCGGGTTGGTTATGGTACAAAGTCGGACCCGAGTCCCCGTTGGGATTATGAAACGCGTATCAGGAACACTTGATGACGGATGAGATGATCAAACTTTCGCAGGAGCAGCAGGTTTACCTCCGTTTCTTCAACGAGGTTGGGATCATCAATCAATTGTCTTCGACGAGGGCCGAGCGGGAATTGCCGCATGGGCTGACCATGTCGCAATATTCGGTCCTCAATCATTTTGTACGTGGTCTGCCTCCCAAGTCACCACTAGAACTGGCGAATGCGTTTCAGGTAACCAAAGGCGCCATGACCAATACCGTCAAACAGCTTGAGAAAAAGGGCTTTGTGGATGTGCGTCCGCATGAGAAAGACGGGCGGTCAAAGATTGTCTCAATTTCGCAAGCAGGCATTTCCGCTCACCAAGATGCGGTTCAAGGGTTGGCTAAGGCTTTTGCGGATTTTCTTGCAGCATTCGAACCGGATGAATTGGGTGCGCTGCTGCCCGGGTTAGAAAAGGTTCGCATCTGGCTGGATGAAAATCGTTAGCGCTTAATGCTTAACGCGATTGTTCTAGACGCCTCGTCCACTTTTCAAGTTTTCCCAATCCACCCCAAGCGGTGAATGCGGAGAAAATTCCGGTAAGAATACTTGTGCCTGCCTCTGGATTTTGGGCAACTTGATCAAGGCCCAATCCTTTGAGTGCTGCGAGAATGGGCGCCGCTTGCGGGAACATGATCGGTAGAACATAAGTTCCAAGAAGGCCGAAAATTCCAATTGCGGTTTTCTTGCCGTTCAGGAACTTTGAGATCGGTCCTTTGCCGAAAAGCGAGTTCACCGGTGTCATCGGATTATTGGGATCATCAGATGGAGTATCAACGCCTAAGGCTTTGCGGCCAGATATGATGCGGACTACGTCCAGAATTTCAGATCGGTCAATTCCGTCAGAGAGGTCCAGTTTTCCGCCAGTAGAATCCCAACCGGTGCGAGCAAGTAGGGCAGCGACAAGAGCGTCCAATTCCGGATTGCCACTAGAGGATGAAGCGCCGCCAGCGCCTGAGCGGGTTTGATCATTATCTGACATGAGAGTCTCCTCATTGGTGTTTGCGCCTGTCTGTTTGATTGCAATGCAGGCCGAAAGGATGTGTTGATGAATGCGTTGGTCGTTATCGAGCTCGATGTGGCTGAGATCATCGCGCTGGATTTCGTTGGCACCAGGAATGGGTTTATCCCGAATATCGCGAGACCGGAAATTGTCGGCTTTTAAGGCGGCACCTATGGGTTTAGTAATTGTCGGATCGAGCGTTGCCAGATATTCAACCGTGATGTTTTCGCCCACCAATGCATTCGAAATTCGAAGAGCTGAATTTGCTCCGAGGGAGTGGCCTATCAAAACCAGTTTTCCCAGTGTTCCTTGTTGATGGCGGGATTTGATTTCCTTTTCGACTGTGCGTCTATCACCATGGCTGAAGACCTTTGCTTCAATACCATTGGTCTCCAACAGGTCAGCCAGGTCTTCAAGGCCTGCAGAAAATACATTGCCGAACAGGCCTTTGAAGAGGTAAGCGCTAACCGCGGTAACTGTAGTCGATGCTGCCGGAGCGCTGCTTTGCTCGGTTTCGGCATTGTCTGATTGTGGAACTGGCGGGGGTGGCTCCTGCGCCAGTTCGCTCGCCAACCCATGAATATTGTTCATGCGCCGGGTCCAGCCCCGGCCAAATTTGTTCCAGTGTCTGAGACCCCTCAAGTATCCCATGAACTGGTCATGGTGCGCTTCAGCAAGCGCTGCTTCATCTACATCAAAGATGGCACCCAGTGTTTGTGGGCCAATAACGCCGTCCACATCAACCCGTTCCCCCAACACATTCAGCGCTTTTTGGACCATTTCACCACCACGCTTAGGCCCACTTAAAACCGCTGTGTTGAATACCTGCATGGCAACGCAGGCTGGCATCACACCGGCTTTGACTTTGTTGAAATAGTTCCGCTCATAGATATCAGCGGCTTCCTGTTTTGAGAGGTTCTTTACATCGCGGGCAGTCACCCGTTTGCCACGCCAAGCGCGCAACGTATTCAGCGTGATGCCCATATTGGTTGGGCCGCCGGGGTCGCTTGGATGATTTACGTAACCACCTTCTACTTCAAAGATTTTATCGATGATCCGTGGATAGGCTTGTTCGCCGGTCAAAATTGGCGGTGCTGACGCTACTTCTTGTTCATCGCCACCGGGAACATCTGCGATCGGTGGGCGGTCAATCGGCATATCGGGGAGGGGTGGTGCAGAGGGAGAGCCAGACCATGCCATGATTTCGTCGCGTAGCTTTTGCGCCCATTTATCATCGCCTCCCGATGGATATTTGCCAGCATAGAGTTCCCGGACGCTTGGAATGGCGGCAATTTGAATGTGGGGCTGTTCCCAACTGAGTGGTCGCAACCCATGTTCGCGCGCGACCTCATGCATGCGTTTCCACTTTTTGCGATTGGCACCTTTGTCGTTCCAGCTCCAGCCGCGCGAGGTTTTTAGAACCAGATCAACGGCAAGCCCGTATTGATGGTAAGACATCCAAGGCCTTGCTTTCGTGACCACTTTCGACCGATTGATCACTCGACCCGCACGGTTTCTGCCTTTCGAATAATATTTCTGTTGCAGGTGCGGGGTGCGCCACGCTTCGAACACTTCGAACTTGTGCCCCTCGCTATGAAGGGTTTCCAGAATTTCTGAAACGGGCTTGCGAATGGCGGGGTGGAGAGCAGAAATTGCTTCCTGACGCGAGTACTTGTTGGACACAGGGCTACACTCCTGACACTGGTCAAAGTGCCTCTCAGCGAGGTCGCCCCTATGTTCCTCTATGAAATGCTCATGAGGATAAAATGTCAAGAAGAGTAAATTGGGTAACTGCTACGTGTTTGAAAATTCTATACAAATAGAAAGTTTATAGTAAACGTCGTTGCGGTGTTTCCCCAAAATTGGCGGAAAACAGTGCTATTCTTTGTAGTCAGGTTCTTCCCGGTCGAGAATTTCTTTCAGATCTGAGAAATGATATCCGGCTTGATTATCGTATTCTTCAATCTCACGTGCGGTCTTTTCTGCGATCTCTTCTGAGAGCGTTCTAAGTGGCTGCCCGGTCCACAGTGCTTTGATATAAGTCTCGGCTGCACGTTCGAAATAATATAGACGATTAAACGCATCCCCCACATCATCGCCAATCACCATAACACCGTGATTTCCCATGACCATGACTTTGACTTTCGGATCTTGCAGGAGTTGTGAGCAGCGTTCGCCTTCTTCTTCAAACGCCAAGCCGCCATATCCGTCATCCACCACATGACGATTGTGGAAAATCGCTGTGTTTTGATCAATCGGTTTCATCACAGAATCTGCCAAGCTTGCTAAAACCGTTGCGTGGATTGAATGAACATGAAGCGCACATCGTGCATGCGGGCAGTTGCGGTGAATAGCGCCATGCAAGCCCCAAGCTGTTTCATCCGGCGCATCCGGACGGTCCATGGTTGATGGGTCGTTGGCGTCAAGCAGCAAAATGTCGGAGGCCTTAATCAGCGAAAAATGCCTTTGATTTGGATTGATAAGAAACTGCGTGCCGTCGTCATTAACAGACAAAGAGAAGTGGTTTGCGACTGCCTCATGCATGTTGAAGCGCACAGTCCATCGAAAAGCAGCAGCCAGATCCACTCGTTCCTCATAATAGGGAAGATTGGAAAGGGTTTCACTGTGCAAAGGTTCAACAGACATGGTGTTTCTCCATCAATATTTTCAGAAACTTGTCATGTAAATCCACATGCTGCAAGTCAAAGCCTGCAAAAACTCTGCACGCTTTGGGCATGTACTCGCCAGAAATTTACTCCACTACAAAGCCAAGTGGTTTAATAAAGGTGGATGAGTGCATTGCTGCGATTGATCAAGAGAATAATTCTGTTTGTTTTGCTGGTATTTATCGTGCCAGCGCTTGCTTCGCTTGCGGTATGGGAGGCGGATGCCAGCAAGCCAAAACAATGGCATCAGGCAAATTGGAGCAGTGCTGGCGTTTTGCCCTCAGCTCAGGAAGAAAAAGAAGCTGTAATTTATTTGATGGCTGCCCGCACCGGTCGTTGGAAGGGGGCTTTTTCGGTTCATTCCTGGATTGTTATGAAACAGGCTGATGCCGAGCGATATGATCGCTATGAAGTTGTTGGCTGGGGAACGCCATTAAGGAAAAATGCCTATCCCGCCGATGCGCGATGGTATTCTAACGAACCTGAGATTTTGCATACGATCAAAGGCAAAGAAGCAGAAAGATATATTCTGGAGTTTGAACGGGCAATCTTTGCTTACACTGAAGCGGAACGGGGAGATTACGTTGTCTGGCCCGGACCAAATTCCAACAGTTTTATTGCCCACCTTCTAAATGAAGTTGCCGAATTGGGCTTGGTTTTGCCGTCAAATGCAATCGGTCGCGACTGGCTTCAAAACGGACAATGGTATGTTCTTGATGCAGATAATCGCAATCTACAGGTCTCATTTCGAGGGATTGCAGGCTTAGCTATCGGCACACGCCACGGATTCGAACTCAGTTTTCTGGGGTTAGTTGCCGGAATCGATTTTGATAAATGGGGGATAAAGGTCCCTGGATTTGGTCGTTTCAGCCTTTTTTGACAAAAATCTTTATTAAATCTTGGTGTTATCCACGATCGTTAAGGTTTGTTCTCTGAAAATCACGATCAGATCACGATCAATATTCTAGGGTAATCTCATGTGGGACGGGGCCTTGGTTACAAGGTTTTTTAGGGGGGAAACTCTTTATAACGTAAAAATTATTGAACCGGGAATTTGATCCTTAACGCCCCTTAGGTAGAATTTCCGATTTATGGGACCCTAGTCTGGTGGATTGGCTAGGGTCCCTTTACGTTTTTAAAACCGTAAACCTGACTGCTATGCTCGGTGTTCTTCCTCGCTGGTCTCCACCAATGCGCGATTGAAATGGCTGAGAGCTGCGGTCTGTGTGGCGCTGCCAATAATTCTCCAATCGCGGTTTTCATCGACCACTGGCAGAGCAACAAATCCCGCTTCATCAAATCTGCGTAGGGCATATTCGAGACTGTCTGCCGTTGTAAGATATGGAAGGGGTTTCTCGTCTTCATCAAATTCATGCCGTTCTACGACTTGGCCACTTTCGCGCCGGACCATAAACTCTTCGACTTTGATTGATCGCATTAGAAATTTATGCGGACCGTCCTTAAAGAAGAGACCGCGCATTTCGAGCTGCCACTCAAAGAATGAATGGCCGTGGATCGCCTGATTGATGCCGGTTGAAATAGAAACAGCGAGCAATAGAGCGATCGAGAGCCCATAGCCGCCAGTAAGCTCAAACACGATCATTGTCGTAGAAAATGGTGCGCCCAACACTGCGGCAGCAACTGCGCCCATTCCAAGTATAGCGTATAGCCCTTGGCTCGAGGCAAGTTCAGGGAAAAAATCAGACGCGATAAGACCAAACGCCCCGCCTGCCATTGCGCCCAGATAAAGGGCCGGCGAGAAGACACCGCCGCCAAATCTTGAGGCAAGGGTGATTGCAGTTGCAGCGGTTTTGAACACGAGCAGTAAAAGCAGCAGCTGCAAGTCCATCTGATTTTTCAATGCAAGGTCGGTCGCTTCGTACCCGACCCCCAAAATATGGGGGAAGAATATGCCAATCAGGCCAATCATCAACCCGCCGATCATTGGCCGCAAGAAAAGGGGCATGTCTATGTTTCGCGCAACATAATCGGTGCCGACGAGCGCGAACTGAAAAATGACTGACACCAGAGCACAAATAACTCCCAGAAGCGCGAAGGCGGGAAACTCCCAAAACGAGGTGATTTGGTATTCAGGGATTTCAAACGCGGCAATATCGCCGAACCAAAGTCGGGAGAAAATGGTGCCGCCAGCCGCCGCAATAACAATGGGTACGAACGAACGTCTGGAATAGTGTCCCAGTACAATCTCATGAGCAAAGAGAACACCGGCAATCGGCGCATTAAATGAAGCGGAAACGGCTGCTGCAGCGCCGCTTGCAAGCAGAGTGCGGTCTGCCCATTTAGGCATGTTAAACCGGTTGGCAATCGCTGTTGATACCGCCGCTCCCAAATGTACCATTGGGCCTTCACGGCCAGCGCTTGCGCCACTCCCCAGCGAAACGGCGGTTGTTATGGAAGACCAAACCGCATCACGAAAGCCGATTGCGCGTCCAGCGATTGCTCTTGCTTCGATTACATCCGGCACCCCAAAGCAGCGCCTTTGAGGTAAGACGTTGGTAAGCAACCAGCCAACAATCGCCCCGCCAACAATTGGCGCAAGTAGGATCAGGATCCAAGGTGTGTCACGAGCGGCTGTAATAATGTTCTCGGATCGATCTTGCAGCCAGAACAGCTGAATGAAGCCGATCAGTTCTCTGAAAATAATCGCCACAATCGACACCACAAAGCCGATAACCATGGATGCAAACCAAACGCGCAATTGTCTACTTGAATCAAACAATTCTATGTTTGGCATCACCCAATTGTAGATCAGTTTCGGGAGCTGTTTGATAATATCCGGCAGCATAACAATCGGGTTTTCTTATATTGGAACGATTTGTCAGTTCTAGTTCATGAAATCACTCTAGACCTGTTAAAAAGATTCGGCAATTTCAAGCTGCAAACTGCTTCTTATAGGAAGACCTCAATGGTGTTTCTGATTGCATGAATTTCCGCTGTCCAGTATCAATTGATGAGAGTTATAAGGAGGATGACTGTTTTGGCGTTGAATGATCTTGAGGTATTGCCACGCAATGAAAGCGGCATTTCCACTGCAGTCGATGTTTTGAAGCAGCGGTTTGGTGAGCAACTTAAAACATCTCAGTCGCTTCGTGAGCAACATTCTCATACCATGACGTATATTCCATCTCAGTTGCCAGATGCTGTTGTCTTCGCCAAATCAACCGAAGATGTGCAAGAAATTGTTCGCGTGTGTGCTGAATATAAGGTGCCGATCATCCCTTTCGGCACAGGCACGTCACTTGAAGGTGGAGTGAATGCACCTGCAGGAGGGATTTCGATTGATTTGAATGACATGAATAAGATTATTTCAGTTAATGAAGAAGATCTGGATTGTGTCGTTCAACCCGGTGTAACGCGCGAAGCTTTGAATGAGCATCTAAGAGACACAGGTCTTTTCTTCCCGATCGATCCGGGGGCGAACGCCTCGCTGGGTGGGATGGCCGCGACACGTGCTTCAGGAACCAACGCAGTTCGCTATGGCACAATGCGTGAGAATGTCATCAATGTAACAGCTGTTATGCCGGATGGCCGCGTTGTGAAGACTGCTAACCGTGCCCGAAAAACATCTGCCGGATATGATTTGACCAAACTCATGGTTGGATCAGAAGGAACGTTTGGGGTAATCACAGAATTGACGCTTCGGTTGTATGGCATTCCGGAACGCATTTCTGCGGGCGTATGCCAGTTTGATTCAGTCGACGGAGCATGCCAAACGACAATTCTTTCTATGCAAGCAGGCTTGCCGTTGGCACGCATTGAGTTGCTGGACTCGTTACAGGTCGAAATGATCAACGCTTATTCTGGCTTGGAATATGAGGCTAAGCCAACACTCTTTCTGGAGTTTCACGGCACGAATGCTGCTGTCGACGAGCAGATAGAAATGTTCAACAGTTTTGCCGAGGAGTTCGGCGGGTCTGGAGTGCAATGGGTTGATTCAACCGAAGCTCGAAACAAGCTTTGGAAAGCCCGGCATGATGCCTATTATGCAATGTTGGCATGGCGGCCTGGTTGCCGTGGCATTGCAACGGATGCCTGTGTCCCAATTTCAAAACTTGCTGAGTGTATTGCTCAAACTCAATCAGACGCGGAAGAATTGAACCTGGTTGCGCCGGTTGTTGGTCATGTGGGGGATGGCAATTTTCACATTACACCGTTGGTTATGATGGATGATGCAGACGAAGTCGCACGCGCAGAAGAGTTCATCGAAAGACTGAATTTGCGTGCAATCGCGATGGAAGGCACCTGCACGGGTGAGCACGGGATAGGGCAGGGTAAGCGCCGCTTTGTTCGTCTCGAACATGGCGCAGGGGCCGACATTATGATGTCCCTTAAAAAAGCCATGGATCCGGACAATATTATGAACCCGGGAAAGGTCGTGGGTTTGTAACCAACGGAAATCAGAGTCGTGGCGTCTAAATGAACTTCCTGTTTCGCATCTTTATTCTGTTTGGTGGCTTGCTTGTTGTCGCGCTGTTTGCAGCACTGATTGCGCCATATTGGATTGACTGGGAACAGTTCACCGAAGAATTTGAAACACAAGCCTCGCGGGTTGTGGGCCAACCTGTGGAAGTAGGCGGTGAAACCAAGCTTAGGCTCTTGCCTCTTCCGTTCATTAGCTTTGAAAACCTGCAGGTAGGCGAAAAGACCGACGGTAAGCCGCTGATGAGCGTAGAGCGGTTTTCTATGAAGGCGGAACTTCTTCCATTTCTGTCCGGCGATGTGCGCATTGTCGAAATGACCATGTTGAAGCCACGGGTTGATCTTCAAGTTGAGAAGAACGGAACGATTGCATGGACCAATCCAAAGGAGCCGATTGTTAATCCCGAGCAAGTGGGTATTGAAAAGCTGACGATCGAAAGCGGCGAGATTCTCATCTCCGGTCTTGCAGGTGGTCGCGAGTTGCTTGTGGATCATATTCACGGAACGATGTCTGCAAAGTCTGTTCTTGGTCCATGGCGCATTCAATCGACCGGTGATGTAGAAGGCGTTTCTTCAAAGTTTGATATTTCAACAGGAACGTATCTAGAAAGCGCCGGGTCCATTCGACTGAAAATGGAACTCGCACGAGAAGATCAACCATACACTCTCATCGCCAACGGCCCACTTCAGCTGGAAAACGATGTTTTGTCATGGTCTGGAGAATTTGATCTGGAGCCTCATACGCCCGTTGAACAGGAGGCTATGAGCAAACCACAAGAGCCGTTGCCGGTTGTAGTGGATGGATTGTTTCAGGCCACACCCCAGACATTTACAATCCCTGAATACCGTCTGGAGATTGGTGCACGGGAAGACCCGTATGTGGTTACAGGTTTGGGCAATGTTGAAATAGGCGAGAAGGTTTTCTTCCGCGTTTCAGCGGAAGGTCGGCAGATTGATCTGGACCGAATTGCTGATGTGTCGGCGGAAGAAAACGCTACCTCACGGCCGGCACTCGAAACCCGACTTGATACGCTCCGTTCTGTTGTCGAGAGAATTCCTGTGCCTAGCGGAACGGGTGAAATCAACATATCCCTTCCGGCTATTGTCGCAGGGGATACCTTTGTCCGTGATGTGCAAGCGACCGTCCGTCCTTACAATCGTGGATGGGATGTCAGATCCATGCAGGCGACATTCCCCGGTAATACTAAACTTGAAGCAAATGGCCGGGTTGGGCTGTTTGAAGATTTTGGGTTTGCAGGGAGGTTGCTTCTGGCTTCTCGTCAACCTTCCGGCTTTGCTGCATGGTTGAGTGGTGATGTGTCACCGCAAATTCGGCGGCTGAAAACGGTCGGAATAGATTCTCAAGTCATCCTCTCAACCCGTCAAACCACGTTTGATGATCTTGAACTTCGGTTGGATGATGCAATCATTCGAGGTCGTTTGCAGCGTGTAGGGTCAACCGAAGGGAAACCAGCGTTGATTGCTGAGCTGGGTGGAAACCGGATCAATACAGAAGATCTCCGCGCATTGTATTCCCTTGCGCGCGGGCAAACCGATGGTGAATTGATTGGCCACGATCTCAATGTGACCTTGAACGCGGATTTACTTGAAACCGTGGTCGCTGAAATTCCTGTGAGCGCAAAATCTGTAAAGGCCAAGGTGCAGGTTCTTGATGGGAGTGTCAGCGTTGAAAAGTTCGATGCTGAAAACGTTTTTGGTGCCAAGGTATCGAGTAGTGGTCGTCTCGAGGACATGCTGTCAAAGCCAAATGGCAATATGACGCTTTCAATCGAAGGGGAGAATGCTCAAGGCTTGGTGAAATTTGCCAACAGGTTGGTTGGCGGTCATCCAACTTTTGAACCGTTCCTGAATGATGAAGCGCTATCGAGCCCCACTAAATTGAGCGTTGAAATTGATACGAGTAGCAACGACGCGGGTGCTCGCGGACTTTTACTCGCAAGCGGTTCTGTTGGAAATACCCGTCTTGACATGCAACTGGATTTTGATGGCGATCTTTCAGATGCGCTTCGCTTGCCTGTGAGCTCAAATGTGAGCCTGATGAATGATGACCCGCTGCGCCTTCTTCAACAGATCGGGGTGGACACCGTATTACCTGACCTTGCTCCCGATTTGCCCGGACCTTTGAGGCTGCAATCCAACCTCAAAGGAAGCTTAGAAGAAGGTATGGATGGACGGGTTTCAATGATTGCTCCGGGAACCAACATGCTTTCATCGGGTTCGTTCAAGTTTCCTAAGGCCGAAAAGTTGGAAATGAAGACGAATAACACCATTGGTTCATCTGATATTGCCCCTTGGTTCAGAGCAGCCGGAATTCGGTTGCCAGTTCCTGCGAGCACGTCGTTGGCAATCTCGTCAAAGTTTAAGCTCGATCATTCTGAAGAAAAGTCCGCCTTATCAGACCTCACCGGCCAAATTGCCGGCACGCGTTATGAAGGGGCCTTGACGCTTCAACGTGACGGACTGGCTCGTCCGCGGATTGATGGGAAACTGAATGCCAAATCGCTTGATCTTATGCTGTTGGGTGAGTTGGCTTTCGGTCGTTACGGTTTGGTAGATATTGGCGGTGATCTGGTATCGCCGGACAAATTGAGTTTCGGAGAAGCCTTAGCGACAGGCATCGACGCTCGAATTGATCTAAGTGCTGATAAGGTTATTGCCAGTACAAGTCTGTCGGGAGCAGATGCAAAGGCTAAGCTTGTTATTGTGGATGGCGAGATCGGCATTCAAAACCTTTCAATGCAAAGTTTTGGAGGAGAGCTTTCTGGTTCAACGAACTTCAAAAATGCGCAGGGAACTGTACTGGCTAATATCAATTTTCTGCTCCAGAAGGGGCAGCTAAGCGAGGTTATTAGAAGCGGGTCTGTGCCGCAAATTGCGAATGGTCTGGTGCAGATGACTGGCTCGTTTGAAGCTTCCGGCAAAAGCATCTCCGGATTGATTTCCAATCTTTCTGGCAATGGATTTGCAAATGTGAAAAACCTGTCAGTCAAAGGTCTGAATCCTTCGAGCTTTAATCAAATTCTTCTTGAGACAGATGTAGAAGGATTTGAGATCAATTCGGAACGCGTAAACGAACTCGCAGAAGATGTGGTGCTGGATGGTGGGTTTGAGGTTGCGGAGCTAGACGTTCCATACTCAATCTCGCGCGGATCTCTTAAAATGCGAAATGTTAGTCATGACATGGAATTTGCGCAGATAACCGGAGATGTTGAAATTGATCTGGGTTCCCAGGAATTGGACGGGAAAGTGGGCCTTGCATTCGCTCCTGATAAACGAGACGAGATTTCTGGAGCCGATCCACAAGTCTCGTTTTTGTGGAAGGGGCCGATAGGAGCGCTTGAGCGCACTAATGATGCTTCGCTTTTGGAAGGCTATCTCTCACTCCGTGCTTTTGAAAACAGTCAACGGCGGGTCGAAACGTTGGAAGCACGTGTCATTGAAAAACAACGCCATCTTCGCCAGATTGCGCTTGGTTTTGCGCAAGAGCAATCTGCCGTTCGCCGAGCAGAAGAGTCCCGCCGCCGTGTGGAGGAAGCAGAGCGTAAACGTTTGGAAGAAGCTGCACGTAAATTAACCGAAGAGCGTCAACGCATAGAGGCAGAGCGGCTTCGTCTTGAAGCTGAAGAACGCGCAAGGCAGGAAGCAGAAAGACAACGTCTGGAAGCTGAGCGTAAATTACGTGAAGAAGCTGAACGTCAAGCTGCGGAAGAAGCTGCAAGGCTGGCAGCAGAGGAACAAGAAAAACGTCGTCAAGCTGCTGCACAAGCGGCAGCTAATACCGGTAGGCGTGACGATGCTGATGGAATTGTTTCCGAACCACTTGTCCCGCTGGATGGTTCCGGATCAAACTCTGTTGCGCCGCGCGTGCGCGAAAACATTATCGACAGCCTCAGAAATTTCCTACAGTCGCAGTAAACGTGTGAACGTTTAAGTTGTTTTGACCGGAACGGTCTTCGCTTCCTTGAAAGACATCAGACGATAAGAATCTGTATCCCACAGCGCCAGACGCGAACATTTAATGCTTTGCCACAAGGTGATGCGGCTTATGTCTTTCAGTTCTGGATAGTCTTTCAAAATCTTCGGAAGGCGATAATACGGAATTTGGCTGCACAGGTGATGCACGTGGTGAATTCCGATATTGCCGCTTAACCAACGCAAGACTGGTGGGAGGTCGTAATGTGAACTGCCATGAAGGGCTGCCTCACGTCGATCCCATGCCGGACGGCGATCCCATACCGTGTCCTCAAACTGATGCTGGATAAAGAATAGCCATACGCCAAGGGATGCAGCAACTAGCGTAACTGGCACTTGAATGATCAGAAAGTTGAAAAGACCAAGTTGCCAGATCAGCAGAGATCCCGCTACTGCAATGCCTGCGTTGGTCGATAAGGTGCTTAGCCACGGCATCCAGCCACTCTTCATATCACCGATAGGAAGGCGGTGTTCAAGCAAGAATACGTATGCTGGCCCAATCACGAACATGATGATTGGATTGCGATACAAGCGATATAAAATACGGCCCATGCGTTTGCGGGCGCGATATTCTTCGACAGTCAATGTGGAAATGTCGCCGATGCCGCGATGGTCCAGCGATCCGGACCCGGCATGATGGATTGCATGTTTTCGCTTCCACAGATCAAACGGGGTTAGCGTGGCAATGCCTAACACACGCCCGACCCAACGGTTAGCTGCTTCAGTTTTAAAAAAAGATCCATGTCCACAATCATGTTGAATGATAAAAATCCGAACGAGGAAAGCCCCGGCTGGAATAGCAAGAAGGAAGACGAGCCAAAGGCTGGTTTCGATCAGATTATACATCGCAATCCAAAGCCCAAGAAAGGGCACGAAGGTTATCAGCATCTCCATGAGTGCGCGTAAATCTTTGGGTGTTCGATATTGTTTTAGAATTTCGCCCCATCCTCGTGCATCAAGTTTGAGGGGGTGATTGATCGAATTGTGGATATTCAACTGCCCAGGCCCTTTTTTGGAATTTTTCGGAACCCTACAAGATTCGGTGCGTTTATGAATACCTGAAATAAAGGTGTCAACGCATATTCTGGGAGCGTATTGTCGCTGCTTACATTATCAGCAGGTGAATCAAGTTATTTTGCGCCTTGGCATCGAAGCCTGCCATCATTTCCTGACCAAGCACAAAAACAGGGCGTTTAAGCAGTGTGGGATGCTCTTCAATCAGAGTGATGGCCTTTGCATTATCGGGTTCAGATTTTTGTGAGTCATCGAGATTGCGCCAGGTCGTCGATCTGCGGTTGAGTGTGGTTTCCCATCCTAGCGTTTCAACGATTTCGGTAATGGTTTCTTTGCTCAAACCATCTGCGCGAACATCGTGATTTTTGAAATCGATGCCTTCAGCTTCCAACCATTTGATTGCTTTCTTGCACGTGTCGCAATTCTTGAGCGTATAAACGGTGAGCATTGCCTTGGCATCCTTCTGACTTCTGAAACTCAGAATGCCTCGTTTAGCGCTGAGCTTTCAAGATTTCAGCGATCTTTTCCTCTGGAAACCCGACTTCGCGCATAACGTCCTCAGTGTGTTCTCCCAGTGCGGGCGCTGGGGTAGGCGAGGCATTGACCGTTTTAGAAAAGACAGCAGGGTGTTTTGATTGCCGAAGCGGCCCTGCCTGAGGGTGTTCGTACTCCTGTAAAATATCATTTGCGACAACTTGCGGATGTTGACGCATTTGAGTGCGCGTTAAGACCGGAGCGCAAGGCACATCATGCGCTTCTAACACGGCAATAAGATCGTCTTGCCTGTACTTAAGAATTGCATCTTGAATGGCCTGCAGTCGCGCGTCCTTGTTTTTCTCACGAAGGGCCGCGCTTGCAAAACTTGGGTCAGATCGAAGGGTTTCATTTCCGATCGCATCACAAAACGCGTTCCATTGTTTGTCTTGCATCACTGCGACTGAAACATAACCGTCCGCCACTTCATAAATCAAATCGATGAACGACTGCGCTTGTTCTGTCTTGCACTCATTGCCGACAAACGTATGGCCGCCCATATCGGAACCCCATAGGAACGCAATTATGGTATCCAACATGGAAATATGAATTTCCTGCCCCTCGCCGGTTCGCTCACGCGCATAAAGTGCAGCTGTCACCGCCTGGCTCAGCTGAATTCCAGTGAGCTTGTCTGGAAGAATGGTGCGCACCAGTTTTGGGCGTTCTTCATCTGATCCCGCCTGAACTGAGGAAAGCGCTGAAACCGCCTGAATAAGCGGGTCATAAACGGGCTTTGACGCATAAGGTCCGTTAAAGCCAAAACCCGCAATCGAAGCATATATGATGCGCGGGTTTATTTTTGAGATGACGTCATAGCCAAAGCCCAACCGCTCCATTACGCCAGGGCGCAGGTTTTGAGTGAACACATCAGCGGTTTTTACCAACTCGAAAAGTGCTTCTTTTCCGACCTCGGTTTTAAGGTCCAGAACGATAGAGCGTTTGTTGCGATTGTTATTGAGAAAAGAAGCGGAAAACCCGC
>CALLHT010000240.1 GCA_938009335.1 uncultured Rhizobiaceae group bacterium | reverse complement strand
CAGGTGCTCAAGGTGAACGTGGCGCTACAGGTGCTCAGGGCGCTAAAGGTGCTACTGGCGCAACTGGTGCTACAGGTGCTCAAGGTGAACGTGGCGCTACAGGTGCTCAGGGCGCTAAAGGTGCTACTGGCGCAACTGGTGCTACAGGTGCTCAAGGTGAACGTGGCGCTACAGGTGCTCAGGGCGCTAAAGGTGCTACTGGCGCAACAGGCGCAACTGGTGCTCAAGGTGAACGCGGTGCAACTGGTGCTCAAGGCGCTAAAGGTGACCGTGGTGCTACTGGCGCAACTGGTGCTCAAGGTGAACGCGGTGCCACAGGTGCTCAGGGCGCTAAAGGTGCTACTGGCGCAACAGGTGCTCAAGGTGAACGCGGTGCTACAGGCGCACAAGGCGCTAAAGGTGACCGTGGTGCTACTGGCGCAACTGGTGCTCAAGGTGAACGCGGTGCAACTGGTGCTCAAGGCGCTAAAGGTGACCGTGGTGCTACAGGCGCAACTGGTGCTCAAGGTGAACGCGGTGCAACTGGTGCCCAAGGCGCTAAAGGTGACCGTGGTGCTACTGGCGCAACAGGCGCAACCGGTGCTCAAGGCGAGCGCGGTGCTACAGGTGCTCAGGGTGCTCAAGGCGAACGCGGTGCAAAAGGTCCAAAAGGACATCCTGGAGCATCTCCGACCATCGTTATCCAACAGGCAATCCCTGCTGGACCAAAACAACCAGTATTTATTGGTGGTGGTCGTCCGCAAGCAGCCTTCACAGGCCTAGTGAACCAGATCAACTCTGCTAAGACGAATGTTGATACAGCTGTTCAAAACAGCAACATCTCATTCGGATCAAGCAGCTCAGCTCAAACGAATGACGTTTCTGCAATGCTGGGACAGATCTCTTCACTACTTCAGAACTTGATCCAAGCTGTATCATCTGACGTATCGGCTTCCAGCTCGTCTTCACAAAGCTTTGCTCCTGTGTCACAGCCAGTGTCGATCTCTGCTCCAGCAGCTCCTGCAGCCCCAGCTGCACAGAGCAACGTTGGAAATGGAACTCAAGACGTTCTTCAACAGATCGTTTTGATCCTCCAGCAGCTGGTTCAAATGCTTGGTAAAGATGTAGACTCCGGGAAAGGTATCAATCTCGCAGTTTCATCAACTCAGCAAGTAGTTGATCGGACACAAGAGTTTTCAAATAACTCGTTCTAATCTGAAGTAACAAACGGTGGGGGCGTAGGCCCCCACTAAAACCCAATCAACGGGTAGAATGGTCAAATCACTGGAGCCTTCGGATACTTCCGAAGGCTTCTTTTTTGGCACAAGACTTGCTGAAAAATACGCAACGCTCACAATCACATTACTGACTTGAATAGGTAGTTGGCACGATTCTTGAATATTGAACACCAAACGGTCGTTTAAGTGCCGATGTGAAACACTGTTCAGTATTGGAGTAAGGTGTGTCTTTAGAGAAGATTAAAGTATTGGTTGTTGATCCGCATCCAATTGTTCGCGAAGGATTGCGTCAATTTTTGGAAGTGTTGGATTCTTGTGAGGTTGTTGCCGAGGCTGGTGATGCTGACTCTGCTTTGCAGGCATGCCAAAACACTGAACATCAGGTTATGTTGATCAATTCGGTGATGCCAGGTGCCGACATCTTTAATCTGATCTCCAAGTACAAAGAGACGGATGAAGATCGAAAAGTGGTTGTATGTCACATCATTTCTGATCTTTCCCTGTTGCAGGAATTCCATCGCAGCGGAACTGATGGTTTTATCGGACAACATGCGCAATCAGGTGAGTACAGTATTGCAGTTAGAACCGTCGTAGAGAACGGTTGCTTTATGTCTGGTAACTTAGCTGAAGCCTTGTTCAAGGTAGGTAAAGTGTCCAACGATGCAACCAATGCCTACGGCCTGACCAGTCGCGAACTCGAGATCCTTTCTCTTCTGGCGAATGGATTGTGCAACAAAGAAATTGCAAATCATTTCGATCTTTCAGTAAGGACTGTAGAAGCACATCGATTGAACATTCGCCGCAAAACCACATCGAACACATTGAGCGAACTTGTCCGGGTGGCACGGTCTTTGGGGATTTCTCATCTAGGAGCAACCACAATGCCCCAGCAAGAGCAGATTCCAGAATTGGCGGCACAGTAAGATGGCCAATATTCGCTCCATAACTGTTAGTATTGCATTGGCAAGTACTACCCTTGCGTCTTTCGCTTCAGCGGCGTACGCGATGGATAAGCAGGTTTCGCTTACTCCCAGTACGTCTGTAAATTTTTCATATGTGGCTGAGGAAGAACAGCAAGCCATCACTGAACCTCAAGTTCATGTGTTGGAACAATCACTCCCAGTTTTTCTTAAACAGGCTGCCCGTCGCAGTGGGTATCAGCTTTCTCTATCAAAAAGAGTTCGCGGTACTTTGAAAAAAGCAGTGCTTCCGTCTGACATTCGTAAAATCATGCCTCAGATTGCTGAACAGTTTGACCTCAAATGGCACTTCCAAAAGAAGCAGCTTTTTGTCTCTGTTGGTTCTGAAGTAGCAAACCGTGTGGTCTATCTTGGCTCAATGAAATTCAGAGACCTTGAAAAGGCGGCTGAACAAGCCGGTATCGAGAGCAATTCCTACACCATGTCTTTTGTCGAAGAGAGCAATTCAGTCATCATCAATGGCTCTGTTCCATATATTGCAAACATCGAGTTGATCATTGACTCATTCAAAAAGAATCTGAGTGAGAAGAAAGTTGATGTCAAAGTAATTCGCTATGGAGTTGTTGGCAATTAACCAAGTAATCATGATTTTCTATACGTAAGTAGAAATTCCCGAAAAACAGAGAAGATACGGTGCTATATTAGTACAATAGATAAAGGAGTTAGTTATGAACGGTAATAACGCAGTAGATCCGGCAGCTCTAGGTGGCGGCGGTGGCATCAGTGGTGGTGGCGCTGGTAACGCGCGTTTGAACGAGGCGTTTGACCTCGCAATTCGCGAAGCCAACCAAACACTTACAATTACTACGAAAAAAGGTGCTGACCTGTACGCTCTTAAGCAGCGTCCAAGCTAAGCTATTCGAATTTTGTGGCTCGGTTTTGCCGAGCCGCAAGCCTTTTTATACAAATGCTAAAAGAAGTGCGTCAGTCAATGGATCGATCAAAAATCGACACTGTGAACTTAATACGGAATGCAGGCGATACAGTTCGCAATGCAGGGAAGTACCAACTTGATATTGTGTCCGGTCACCATTCCGGCGCATGTATGATGCTTGAGTCTGGTGCATTCAGCGTTGGTTCGGCTAAAGACAACTCAATCGTACTTTTTGCTGACCCTGTCGCAGACAAACACGCTAACATTGATCTTCCCAGCAATCCAATGAAGCAAATCCGAGTGTCTCCTGTGCAAGATACTATTACGCTTGAAAACGGTGACGCGGTAGAAGTCGGTCAATATGCCGAACTCAGCTCGGGAGAGATTTTCTATTGCGGAGATTCAGGTATTTGCGTTACCCGCTTTGCTGATCCAAAATCGCTTGGCGCTTTCAGCATGAAAGTATTGGCGGTTGTTTGCTTGCTTGCCATCTTACCCATCGCCTACAACTTGTTCTCAAATCTAGCAGTTGGCGTTGCAGATGCAAGTTCCAATGCGTTCTCCGCGATTCACACGGGCATCAACACGCAAACAGAGCGTCTATTGGGCGTGGAACCAACAAGCGAGAAGGGTAAGCTGGAATCGTTTTCCTGGACTGCCCGAACAAAACTTGAAGATCTTAAATTGAATCATCGCTTAAGAGTTTCTCCCACCGCGACAGGATCACTTCGCGTGTTTGGCACTATCTCTGACAATGAACTTCCGCGTTGGACGAATTTTCTTCAATGGTACGACTCCAACCCAAATTTCCCATCTTTGATAAGAGACGTTAACCGTCAAGGTGTGAATAAGGACCTGCCAAAGATCGCTACGGTTTGGTTGGATGCTAATCCATCAGTTATTTTTAACGATGGAATTGTCGCGAGCATCGGCTCCGAATTGCGTGGCGGTTGGAAAGTCATATCAATTGACACAACAGCAGTAACAATTGAGCGAGACGGGTCCGTAATTTCACTTACCTACTGACGCCCAGATTTTCAAACGCACAGAATTTAAAGGTCTGCGTGGTCACCACTACGCAGGCTTTTCTGCGTATTGGCACGAGTTTTGCTTACCATTCTAAGTAGTTACTTGTTCTAGAAGAAGAAATTTCATGTCACGTATCGAGCCTCGAACTCATTTGCCAATTCAACCGCCGTCTTCTAGCGAAGTTAGTGGTGCTAAGCATGCGGGAAATGTTGCGGGTGCAATGCGCGGTGTGCCGCTCTCCCGGGTTCGCAAACAACAGCTGAGGAAGCCAAAGGAAGCGCCGGAAAAAATCAACTCGATTGCTGGTAACAAAGCCGTATTAGCGGGTGACATTCAACCGTTGAGAGATCGGCGCAAAGATCAGCTCATTGGCGATATCTCTAGAATAATTTCAAAGCTCGATGAAATGGACGGCTTGGACGGCGAGGACGACGTATCACAGCTATGCAAAGTAATGCTCCACGAGCACATCCGGAGACTCAATCTAATCTCTGGCACACAAACTGAATCAGATACATTAAAGGGAACCGCATAGTATGGCGCTTCAGCATTTTGTCCAACAATCGACGCAGAAAAGCTCGCAGCCGGTACTCGATACTGTTGTGAATTCGGTTCCTGGTAAACCCGAACCAGTAGCTCAACCAAGTCAAAGTCAACTCTTTGGCTCTTCACAACAAAAGAAAGCAGCTACAGCTGAAAGTAGCGAAGACAATATGATGCGTGCACCGGTTACACTCACACCGCATGATCGTGAAGTTCTCTCTTCATTGGCTGCTGTTCAAGTTCGTTACAATAGGCCGGCTGAAGCCGTTCCTTATTTGATGATGTTGCGAAAAACGGACCCTTCCGATCATCAAGCAGCACGGCTACTTGCGCTAGCGCTTATGAAGTTAGGAAATTGGGAGCAGGCGGAACTCATTCTTGCTGATATCAATGATATGGATGACAACGACGCTGCTACTTACAGTATTCTCACATTTTACCGCGGCCTCGTTGCGTTCAAACAAAGAAAGATGTCAGCTGCTCGTCATTGGATTAAGCGGTTTAGAGCTCTTGTTACTGGGGGTGCAGCATGAAGTTATTGAAGCTCATTCAAGGCAGACAAGATCTCGCACTTATCGGCATGTTGATGACCATCATCCTTGTGATGATCATTCCGCTGCCAACGGTTCTGATTGACAGCCTTATCGTTCTAAACATTTCGTTGACTGTGATGATTTTGATGGTTGCGGTATATCTGCGAAGGCCAGATGATTTCTCGGCCTTCCCGGCGGTTATCTTGATCGCCACAACCTTCCGACTAGCTGTTTCAATCTCTACCACTCGCATGATCCTCTCTCAGGCTGATGCGGGTCAAATCATTGAGACATTCGGGAATTTCGTGACGCAGGGTAGCGTGATTGTCGGGATAGTAATCTTTCTAATCATTACGACAGTACAGTTTATTGTGATCACAAAAGGCTCAGAAAGGGTCGCGGAAGTTGCTGCGCGATTTACGCTTGATGCTTTGCCGGGTCGCCAAATGAGTATCGACTCGGAACTTCGTGCAGGCGATATAACCTCGGAAGAAGCATCGCGCCGTCGTAAGAGATTGGAAAAGGAGAACCAATTCTTCGGTGCCATGGATGGTGCTATGAAATTCGTGAAGGGTGATGCAATTGCGGGGCTCGTCATTATTGCGATCAACCTTCTAGGCGGTATCTCTATTGGTATTCTGAACGAAGGCATGAGTGCAGGTGAAGCAGGCCAAGTCTACTCGTTGCTAACAATCGGTGACGGATTGGTAAGTCAGTTGCCTGCTCTTATCATGGCGATTTGTGCTGGTACGATTGTTACCCGTGTTACAAATGATAGAGATCAGGATCTTGGTTCAGACATCATCGAACAGCTCTCTGGTCAGTCAAAATCACTGTTTATTGGTGCATTTCTGATTGCGGGGTTTGGTTTCATTCCCGGCTTCCCGACATTTCTATTCATTATGATGAGCGCTGCATTAGCTTTGGCAGGATACTTCTTGCGGAAAAGGGAAATCGCCAGTGTCGAAGATGAGAAAGAAGACATTGATAAACTTTCAAAAGGGCTTCCTACATCAAAGGAAGAGGCAGAAAAGTCCATCCATGTTAGCTCAAGCGATGTCTTTAAGATTTCAGTCGGTGAAGAAATTTATGACAATTTCGACAAAGAAGAATTCATTGTCGAAAGAGAAAAGGCATTGGCAAAAGGCCGGATAAGAACAGGTATCAATCTACCAACCTATGGCGTTGAGAAAGACACAAGCCTAGGTGAATCAATGCTGGTTATCTCTCTAGACAATGTGCCGGTTTTCAACGCTGAAATCCCATTTGGAGTACAAGTTGTCATCGCTGAACAGGACTTGCTAGATGTAAACGAGGTTCAATACGTGCCAGTCGATGAGAACTGGCCTCTTAGATCGGCTTTTTGGGTTGATGAAGCAGATTCACCAAAGTTAGAAGAGACAGGTGTTGAAATTATCGGCAGGGGTGAACTCATGGCTCGTCTAGCCGGGCATCTGCTTTCTGCTAAAGCATCAAAGATACTTGGGTACAAACTTGTTCAGGATATCATTCGCGATCTTGGGAAAGAGCATGAGCAACTTGCGGCTCAGGTATCGCAAACTCTGTCGCCTGTGCAGCTCCTTAATGTTCTGCGCCAATTGCTGGATGATGGTGTGCCGCTTATGCCCCGCAGGATCTTGTTTGAAGCTCTACTAGAGGGGTCTCTTTCGGGCGGTAGTGCTACCCAACTTGCAGAACAGGCCCGTCTCGCACTTGCACGTCAGATCTGCTCAAACTTTGCAGATGAACACCGCATGATAGCTGCGTTCGTTCTCGAACCTCCATTGGAAGATGCGATCAAGCAACATACCAACCCGCAGGTGGAAGACAATAGCTTCAACCCATCTCCAGACTTGGCTGATACGTTGCTGAAAGAGGTTGCTGAGCGACATAGCAAAGAAGAACTCAATGCAAAGCCTGCGGTCATTATGACACAAACGGATATCAGAAGGCCTCTCTCTCAATATCTGAAACAGCATAATCTGGCATTTAATGTGATGGCGTTCCGGGAACTATCTGGTGAATTCCAGGTGACACCGATCGGCACGATTGGAATGGGATATGGCCAAACTTCGGAAGAAGAATACTACACAGACGCAGCATAAGGTTTCCCTGCTTACGTAGGGTAGCCGTCTTAACCATGATTGAATGAAAGTCGAAAAATTCGTCTAAATTCAAAGATCTAAGTAGTTACTACGATGTTTTTAGGCACGGTTCTTGCGTATAATACACTGTTAGATGCGCACACCAAAATCTGGAGAACGGAAAATGGAAGTAAACGGCCCGCAAAACAATCTACCCAACGTCAACGACGTTTTGGATGAAGTGAATGATGTAGCAGATCTGGCCAACCAGAACGCTCTTCAGGCGCAAACCGCTATGGGAACGATCTTTTTTGCTCTGATCCAACGCATGCTTTCGACTGCTCAAGAAAACTCTAGCTCGGGAGCTTAATAATGTCAGTTACGCCAGTTCAAGCTGTTGGCAATGATACCGCAAAGGTTATTCAGCAATACATGCAGAATAACGCCCAGAATGTGCAGTCGGGCGCTGAAAACATCAATGGCATTCCCTCTGCCGTGGAGACACCGGCGGAGATTGCCAATGTTGGTGGCAATGAGGGTTTCGTGAATTCTGTAGCAGATACGGTCTTCACTGAAATTGAAACCCTGAGTTCAAAGTTACCAAACTTTGGTGGCGATCAATCAGCCGTTGATGCCTACAAACAGGATTTGGTTCCAGACAACGAAGCGATAAGCCCGGTCAAAGAGAACGGACTTGATAAGGGTAAGGACGATGCTGTTGCAGCGCTTTCAAAGACCTTTGATCATGCCATTTTTATGGCGATGGTGAACCAGGTTATTAGCGGTGTTGGCGACACCTCACGAACCCTAATCAGACAAACATAGTCAATCTGAAATTTCGGATGCGAGGAAATATGAGAAACGATAACGATAAAAAGAGCAGGGCACTCGGTAAAAGTGGCTTATTAGGCAAGTCCATGCTGTTTGGCATGTTACTGCTTGTCGCTGGTTGCCAGTCTGAATTGTATTCAGATCTGGGTGAGCGCGAAGCCAATGAGATGATCGCCGTTTTATCAGCTAGCGGTATTGATGCATCTCGCACCGGCGACGGCAAAGGCAAATTCGGTATTACTGTTTCTCGTTCGGATTTCTCTTCAGCAATTGGCACACTGTCTGAGAAAGGTTTGCCGCGTGAGAACTTCGGTTCTTTAGGCAACGTTTTCAGCTCCGAAAAGCTGGTATCAACTCCATTCGAAGAGCGTGCGCGCTTTATGCATGCTTTGAACCAGGAACTTTCTGACAGTATCACAAGAATTGATGGTGTAGTGTCTGCACGGGTCCACCTAATGGTTCCTGAATCATCGCCTTTCGAGAAAAAGCGTACACCGCCTCGCGCATCTGTATTCATTTACCAGGAAAAAGGTGTAGAGCTTCGCTCGCAAATGCCAGTGATCAAAAACTTGATCGTAAACAGCCTCGAAAACTTAGAATACTCGAACGTTGAAGTTGCTTTGTTTGACGACAATTCAGCTCCGCAAATCTCCTCCTATGCAAAGGTTTCCAGCCTGGGAAGCAGCAGTCTTTGGAATATCGGTTTGATCGTCATCCTAGGATTGGTTGCGTGGTTCGGCTTCAATCTTTCAGCAAACTCTGGCGGGAATCGTAAGAACGTCAAACATATTAAGAACGCTTCGGAGCAATCATGAACAGTAGCGCTCTTTTCATTCCAGACGTCCATCAGGTTCACCCAGACTGGTATAAAGAATGGGGTAAAGCGATTGGCTCCCCTGAACTTGCAGAAGAAATGTTTAACAATGAACGTCTTCGCAATCGGGTGCACGAGCAAATTATAAACTCCGGAGAACTGGAACTGGATGCACGTTTTTCGGATGTCGAACTAGCCTGCCTGCAAGCGTGTGCGCAAGACAGAAAACGTCTTGAGAAGATATCCGGGCTTGTGATCTATGGCAAAATTCTCCGCGAGAATGTCAACAAAGCAGACTTTGACCCAATGGCAAAAATGATTGCTTTGGACGATCTGCGAACCGCTGTTGGATTGCGTGATTATCACATTGAAGACATTGGTTATTCAGTCGATATGAGTAGGCTTGATGAACTTGTTCAACGCACTGGCGCATCTTGCGTTACGCTATGGAAGAACAATCTTTACCCTCAGATGCGGTTGCGTGTTGATCTGCTGGATAAGCCAGACACTGAAGATGCGAACGGCAATGCTGTTGTAAGTGAAGAACAAGCCGCGGCAATTGTTTGTGCGGTTGCGCACACTGTTTGGTCTGACACTCTTCGTTTAGCGGCATAGGTGAAGTCGATGTTTGATAATATACAAGCCTATACTGGTAACATTATCGGTGAAACACCCCCAGATCCTTCTGATTTTAATCAGGTTGAGACCGCATCAAAACCCCAAACACCCGAAGAGGTGCTGGAGTATGCGTCACGTGAAGCCGAAGAAATCAAAGAAGCAGCGCGGCAAGAAGCTTCCGCCGAGCGTGATGCAATCTTGGCGCATGCCAAAAGCCAGGCAGAGCAACTAATTTCTGAGAATGTTGTCAATGCTGCGTTGAATCTCCGAATGGAACTTCTGTCGTCAAAGGTAGCGATAGGCGAAGTGCTGACTAATGCAATGGACACGATCGTTGGCAAAATTGGTCATGATAAAATGGCATTGGCCGCGATTGAAAATGCGATCGTTGGGTATAGTACAGATCGCAAATTGATCGTGTATGGCAATTCCAAAACTCTTGAGCGGCTGCGTCTTGTTGCAATTGGTGCTAAGAAAAACCTGAGAGAGTTTGGGTTTATGTTCCAGCTTGATGCCGGATTAGCCGATGGTCGATGCGTACTCTCTCATGGGGATGCTCGTGTTGAAGTCGGGCTTGATTCGCAAATTGATGCGCTGAAGAAAGTCTTCCATGCAGATACGGCCCGTGCACAAAAAGCTGAGCAGTCTAGCTTAGCTTCAACCGGGAAGCTTATGTAATGGGAGCTGCGTTGAAGTCTATGGCCAATGAACGCGTGCCCTTGGTTGCCGCGTTAGAGAATCTTGCGAAGCAAGTGGCGCAGACCAAGCTTCATCGTGAGATCGGGCAAATTACAGAAGTGACTGCAAGCAAGATCGTAACCAACCTTACAGATGTGTTTGTGGGGGAGCGATGCATTCTCCGAAATGCGATGAGTGGAGTGGAGATTACTTCTCAGGTGGTAGCAATCCAGAAGGACTGCGCAATTCTTTCGCCTTTAGAAGGCATCGAAGGCTTGTCTGCGAGTACCGAGGTAATTGGTACTGGTGAACCCTACACAATCAGCGTTGGTGAGGCATTGATCGGCCGTGTTATCGATGGATTAGGCCGTCCACTTGAAAAAGCCGGTCTTGATACTTCAAACATGGAACAAATGAAGATCACACCGCCAGCATCAGATTCGCTTGATCGACCTGTGATTGATGAAGTTTTTGAAACGGGGATCAAATCTATTGATGCGTTCAATACTGTAGGTCACGGCCAACGGTTGGGCATATTCGGTGAAGCCGGTGCCGGTAAGTCGACTCTGCTTTCTATGCTGGCGCGTCACTCCGAAGCGGATATCGTAGTTCTTGCCCTTATCGGCGAGCGGGGTAGGGAGGTGAACGAGTTTCTCGAACGTCAACTGCCGCCGGAAGTTCGTGCACGTACCATTGTCGTGGCTTCGACGTCAGACCGTCCAGCTATGGAGCGGATCATGGCCGCGCATGTTGCTGCAACAATCTCTGAGTATTTTCGGTCTAAGGGAAATCGCGTCCTGATGCTGTTTGACAGCGTCACACGTTTTGCGAGAGCTTTGCGCGAAGTGGGCCTTGCAGCAGGAGAACAAGCAGTTCGTAGCGGCTTTACACCGTCTGTTTATGCAGAGCTACCGCGTTTGATTGAACGGTCTGGTAAAACGCATGAAGGCTCAATCACAACCTTCTTTACAGTTCTTAATGAAAACGACGGCGTGAATGACCCGATTGCGGAAGAAGTCGCGAGCTTGACTGACGGACACTTGATCCTTGATGCTTCTTTGGCGCGAAGTGGCATTTATCCAGCGATCAATGTTCTGAAAAGTAAAAGCCGTCTCATGAACGAGATTGCGGCACCTGAACATGTAGATGCAGCCAATAGTCTCCGCAGATTGATGTCGAAGTATCTCGATATCGAATTGCTAGTGCAGGTTGGAGAATATGCGACGGGAACTGACCCATTTGCAGATAAAGCATTGAGGCTTCATAGCAGCATCGAAGAGTTCTTGATGCAGGGAACACATGACTATGTGAACCAGAATGAAACAACTTCAATAATGAACGAATTGTTGGATGGCTAGGAGTGCAAATATAGAAAAACTGCTGACGGTCAAATCGCTGAGGCGGAAGCTTGCTGAATTGGAGGCTGCGCGTGCCAGGGCAGCGGTTTTTGAAGCGGAAGACGCAGTTCAGAGGGCTTCCTATAATGAAGAAGCGGTCAAAAAGGGTAGTATTGAGCAGAGAAAAGACCGTATTTCAGCGCTTTTGAATGAGCCCGATAACATTTCGGTCCAGAATGCCATGATTGGCAATGTGTTCGCCAGAACAGACTATGAGATCGCTCAGGCAGTTGATCAAACGGGGGTAAAACGGCAGGAACTCGTGCAATCACGGGAACATGCCATTGAAAAACAAAAGAACTTGGCCCGCTTCTTGCAGATGGAGGAGCGTGCGAAGCAATTTTATGAACGAATAAAGTCTGCAGAGAATCTGGAAGCCTTACGTTCAGAATAGCTTTTCACATCAATTTGGTCTCAGTGCGCATATTTGGATTTTATTCCAAGCGCCCAAAAGGATGTATCGGCGATTTGAATGTCTCAATTTCTTGATCCAACACTGCTCTCTATCAACAGTTCTTGGCCCGGATTGATCGCGGACTTAAGCCTCCAATACGGAGAATTGAATCTGAGCGCGAAAACAGCCGCGCGCGCGCCTTCTGTAAAACCTAACGGTGATTGGGTTCAAGTAAGCGGCGGTAGCTCGGTTGGTTCTTTTACAATTTATATGCCGGCAAATGTTTGCGCTGCCATTTTGGAAGCTTCAGATCAAAAACTTGATATCACGCAACTTGACGGCACGGCTGCTGCCCTAGTGTTTGAACATGTTACTTCTTACCGTGTCGAACAGCTTGAAGAAGTTTTGGGTTGTGACCTAACTTTCACAAAAGTTACGGATGTAACCCAATCCATATTCGAACCGCTTCTTGGACTTGAAGTTTACCACGATGGTGAGACATACAATGCCGGTTTAAAAGTGAATGGAAAACTTGCGGAGTGGTTTGAGTTTGTGGTGGCAAACAACTCCAATCTGGAAGAACGCTCTCTTTCAGAGACAATGAGTGTCCAGCTTGGCCCGGTAATCCTTTCTGATCGCCAAGCGTATCTGGTTCGCACCGGTGGTATTATCGATTGTGGAGTAATGCCTTCTGAGGTGATCCACGGAATCTTACTCAGAGAAGATAAGAAGTACTGGCCAATTTACATTGAAGATTCTTCAATTGAGATTGCAGGGCCACTGTCCGGACCGGCTGTGTTTGACGAGGAAAACAGAAGCCAAGTGTTTGTGACTTTCGGCATCGGCGAAATCAAACTGAGTGCAGTTGAACGGATGAACCTTGAAATTGGTTCTAGTGTCAACGTCACTCGTTACGCGGATAACGGTGCAAAAATCTACTACCAGACCAAACCGTTTGCGATGGGAAGCCTCGCGCTTCACGGGGATAATTTGGCTGTAACCCTGAATACGATTGGGGCCTTTGAAGACTAATTCCTCTCCTTAGCGGCAACGGAAAGATGGAAAACAGGAAATGCTTGAAGACAATTCATTTGGCATAATTATACTATTACTGGGAACGGCCTTCCTTCCCATGATCGCGGTTACGGTCACTGCTTTCGCGAAGATTGCTGTTGTGATCTTTATCGTCAGGAATGCGCTGGGTATCCAACAATTGCCGCCAAACATAATCTTGTATGGGCTGGCATTGATATTATCCGCCTATGTGGCCATGCCGGTGATGAATGAATCATTCACCCGTCTGGAATCAGTTGGCTTTCAGTATGAAACGCTGGATGAGTGGCAGAATGCCGGCAAGATAGCAATGGAGCCTTTGAAGGCATTCTTACAAAAGCATACTGACCCTAAACAACTTGAATTCTTCTCCAACTCAACGGTCACGATTTGGGGGGAGGGGCTTGCTGCACAGACAACCGACGATTCACTCGCTGTTCTTGTGCCGTCATTTCTCTTGTCTGAGCTGACACGCGCTTTTGAGATTGGCTTCCTGCTTTATCTTCCGTTCATGGCGATTGATATCATTATCACCACCATCCTAGTGGCGCTTGGAATGATGATGGTTCCGCCCACAACTATCTCTATCCCGTTCAAACTGATGCTGTTCGTATTCCTCGACGGCTGGACCAAGCTCGTACACGGGCTAATCCTAACTTACGCCTAAGGAGCGATAGCATGAGTGAAGAACAATTAATCTCAGGCCTATACAATATATTCTATTATTCGGCCGTTTTCTTAATGCCACCCCTGATCTTATCGACGGCAGTTGCGTTTCTGATCGGCTTGCTCCAAGCGATCACTCAAATTCAGGAACAAACCCTTCCACAGACGGTTAAGATATTGGTGATTGGATTTTTGCTAATCGCATTTGGTGGCGTATTGTCTGCCCCGCTGTACTCCGCATCAGATGAGATATTCTCGCGCTTTCATGAATACGCGAAATAGCAGCGATGCCGTTTAACGAACTCTTCTCCGCAGCACTTGAACTCATCGGCAATTATGTGCCGTGGGTCATCTTGGCGATAGCAAGACCTTTCGGGTTCACGATGCTGTTTGCAGTTTTTGCTTGGGCAAAACTCGACAGCGCAGTTCTGCGGATGGCTTTCGCCCTTGGTATTTCTTTGCCGTTGCTTGCCAACGGAGTTCCCAGTTATGGCCCTGATGAATTGGCAATTCCATTCTTCATGGTTTTGCTCAAAGAAATTGGCCTCGGCGCTGTATTAGGTCTAGTTGCTTCCATACCACTCGCAATTGCAATGGCAGGTGGTGGGATTGTAGATGTGTATCGCGGTGCGCTGGATGGTGGCAATGACCCAAGCGGCGGTGCCGGCAGCACCTATGGTACGGTGTTTGCGGTCGTGGCGCTTTGGCTCTTTGCAAATATCGGCGGCTTTCAAATTATCACAGATGCGATTTACAGCAGCTATGCAGTTTGGCCAGTAAACTCACCTATGCCTGAGTTTAAGCCGGGTGCAGATGTACTTTTACAAATTCTGGAGAAAATTCTTCTGGGCGCTATTGTGCTCGCCGGGCCGCTTTTGGTGATCATGTTTTTCTCGGATATCATTCACTTAATATCCGCAAAATTCGGTAAGCAGATCAATATCACGCATCTAGCGTTTTCATCCAAAAATCTAATCGCAGCGATGGTCTTGCCATTGTTCCTCTTGGTGACCGTAAGGTTGTTCAAAGAAGAGTGGTCCTTTCTGCCAAATATCGTTGATTTTGCTCAAGGTATTTTTGTTTAGGAGACAGTATGTCTGGTGACAGTGAAGAAAAAACCCTAGACCCCACCGACCATAAACTCCAGAAAGCCAGGGAGAAGGGGCAAGTTGCCTCAAGTGCGGACTTTGTCGGCGGTTTGTCGGTGGCGGCAGGTATTTGCTATCTAATCTTCGCTTGGCCAAGCATCACCGCATCTGCAACGCGAATGCTCGACCTTGCAATGTTCTCAATTTTGAACAGTGGCCCGGAACGCGGCCTCGCGGTTTTTCTAACCATGGTGTTCGAGCTTGGCTATGTCGTTGCGCCATTCATTATGGTAATTGTGTTTGTCGGTGTTCTGGCTAACATATTGGAAAAGCAGGGCATTCCGTTTTCACTTCATCCTGTGACACCAGACTTTGCAAAAATTAATCCCGGCGAAGGATTGAAGAAGTTGTTTGCCCGGCGGAACATGACCGAGTTTGCAACCTCCTTTGTGAAGATTTGTATTTGGTTCGCATTCACCGGTCTGTTTTTGTGGTTGTTTATCGGGCCCATCCTTTCCAGCCCCTTTTGTTCTATCGGATGCGTCATGGAAAGCGCTTTGGGACTCGGGCTCATAATTGTTGCAATCGCAGTAATCATGCTCGCAGCAACCGGTCTGCTCGATCTTCCGCTCCAGACAATGTTGTTCAATCACGAACAAAAAATGGGGCACAAAGAAATGAAGCAAGAGATGAAGGAAATCCTCGGATCTCCTGAATTCAAAAGCCACCGACGTAAAGAGCATCGCAAACTGCTCAATAAATCCAGCAAAGACGGTAAGGCTTCAGGTGAAATCCGTGATGGTAAGAAAGGCGTTTCCGCAATCATCCGCGGCTTTGATGCTGCAGTGGGCATTTACTTCCATCCCGTTGAGGCAGACGTTCCTGTTGTGATTGCGCGCTACAGTGGCGCTTCCTTTGCTAAGAAAATGACTGAAGCTGAATCCCGTGGGATCCCAGTCGAATATGACCAAAGCTTGATGAATGACTTGCTGAAGACTGTAGACGTGGGTCGAGTGATCCGTGAGCGTCACTTTGAGAAGGTCGCGAAAGTTTTAATCCGTTCCGGCGCGCTTGGATAAATTGTTTCTCAGCTGCTTGGCGTCAAGTGCGACCGCCTAGCATCTTGTAGAACATGGACGAAATAGAGGCTTGCTGAACGGCGTTATCTCCCTCATTCGAGGAATTGCCTTTTCGCCTTACAACCAAGTACCTCCCAAAGCCGGCTGGCATTAATATAGGTCTGGCTTCCACTTCGCAAGCTCTGGCTCGTCCAAATTCCCATTTGAATGGGGGAAAAGATTGTATTCCCCAAAATCGCCATGTTCCAAATCGAGTTGGTCAACAGAATCTAAGAAAGCAAACAAAGAAAAACCTGCCAGAATTGCTTCCGGCAGGTCTTAAGAAATCTGTAGAGGCTAGAATTAACGAGCGCTCTGTTTCAGTGCGTATAGATCAGCACCTTTAATTGTCGTCGTAGCGAGCGTTTGTTGTGCCTGCTCGATCGCGCGGTCAAAGGCTTGAGATAGTTGAGCGTTACCGCCCCCCAGGTTGCCGTCATCGGCCAACGCTGTGTTACTCTGATCTGTTGCGTTGAAATTTGCTTCCATTTTTTTAAGATCTCTCTCAGTTCGGGGATAGACTGGTCAAAGTCTGATCAGAACTTAGACGAATCCGACGGGGAGGCCCATTCGCAATAACTACCTAAGTAGTAATGAATTATTGTGTATTTGGAGTCAAAAATTTAACGAAAAAATGTTAAGCATTTGAAAAACAATAAGAATATTCCATCATATTTTTTGCTTTTAAGTTTGGTGACGTTCTTGTGAACACAGAATTTGGCTGATCGTACACAGTTTTCCAAATTTGAATAAATAAGCGGATTTTACACAATGTTTGAAATTGCAGGCCTCTTTCTTGATGACAAAAGTTCAGCCCATCTGGACGCTGTAAAAAGCCTCAGCGAGTACCTTGATACTATGCTGGGAGAAAAACCCAATGCAACGTCCCTTTTTGCGATGCAACAACAGGCATATGAAATTCACACTCTTGGTGTCGCTTCGCTTGAACGTGCGGTTATGACGGACCGCAGCTTTGATTGCAAAGGTGGCTGTGATTCTTGCTGTCACGCGACAGATGTTGGCCTAACTCCTTCGGAACTTTTCTATTTGGCAAACCATATTGTAACAGAGGGACTGCACAAAAAGGGTGACTCACATGTCATTCAACCTCGACAGCAGGAAAAAGATCCATGTCCGTTGCTTAAAGACGGTTGGTGCACAGTGTACGAGGCGCGTCCCATGTCGTGTCGGTATATCCTCTCAACGGATGTTGCTTCATGTCTGAGGCGTAGGGAAACGCTAATAGGCGGTGCTAGGCTCCCGCCACCATTCTCTCATTTTCGGTCCTCAATCGCTGCAGCTCAGTTTAACATGTTCAGAAAAAGAGGGTGGGACGCGCGGTGGCTGGTTCTGGATCACTCCATGCAGAAAACTGTGGAAGATTTGCCGATGGTGACACGTTGGCTTTCCGGTGAGAGATTTTCGGAAAAAATCCATAAATTGGAAGAGCCTAACGGCACTTTTGGAGCTTTGGTTGACGCAATTTCCTAGGCAAAACGCATGCAACGCAACCTTAAGGCGAGTCAAAGAGGCTAAGACTCGTGTTGGTAAGCATAAAAACATTTAACGCTTTGATTAATATAAAGAAAAATATGGGAATGATCGTTGTTAGGTGCGACGGTAGTATTTTACCCCATTAACACTTTTTTCACCTATAAGACCTCAAGTATCTGAATTATAAGCGAAAAGTATTTGTAAAAATTCCATCCTAGTTAAACCAACCCTCCCGAAATTAATCATTTGTTAAAATAATATGCCGTAAAGTAAGCTGATCGGCATGATTCGATTCTCGCTTTAGTTGTATGGGTGGCGAGAAGAGAGTTTTGGGTAAGTAATTGTGTGTGATCCTACAAATTTGAATGCAGATGTCGGCAAGGGGCAAAAATATGCGACGAGTTCTTTTGGGCGCGATCGGGCGTTACGAGTCCGAATGTAAGAGCTTTAACAATTCATCAAAGGGTATTGGTTCGAGGTTGAAACGGGGCTTAGTCACGTTCTTCAGTTTTCTTGCTTCAATTGTCTTTTTGATGAGTTTGTCATTGACTTCAACGTCAAGAGCTTTCGCGCAACTGCCTCCATCTGGAACCTTGGCTTGTACTCCACAAACACCACAATCTGTAGCGACCGCAACGCAAGGTTTTGATGCGTCTGGTGACCCTGCGGGTTTTGACGGAGGCAATCTGAATGCTGGAGACTTTATTGTTTACAGCA
>CALLHT010000239.1 GCA_938009335.1 uncultured Rhizobiaceae group bacterium | reverse complement strand
GGTCGCGTTTCCATGGACCTGACCGCGTTTGATGTAACCGATGTCCCGGAAGAAGATTTGAAAAACGCGAAATGGATCGAGCTCTTTGGCTCGAACATTCTGGTCGATGATGCGGCACGAGCTTGCGGCACGATTGGCTATGAATTGCTAACAGGGTTGGGTGGTCGATACACCCGCGATTACATTCGCTAAGACTGGGTTTAAACCAATCCGCCACTGACACCCGCTTCATAGCGCATGGGTGTAAGCTTGCGCATGCGACCCAGCACCATGGCAACCACAATCGCCGTGTAGAGCGTAAGCAGGTAAAGCGGATAAGCCAGCAAGGTCAGGTCCAGTTTTCCAACACTCAGAACTGCACAGATAGAGGCAATAAGAGCCACCACCCAAGTGCTCAGTGTTTCGCTGTCAGGATCAAGATAGGCCTTGTGAACGGTGACCGCGCCGCCAAGCAGGCTGATTGAAATGGTGATTGCCAACGCATAAGCAGCGTTTTCTGTCGTGTACCAGGCGACCAAGCCAAGGGCTGCGACCAGCAATATCCGTTGGTTTTTTCGGCTAAGATATTCCCCCGCTCCAAACTTGATGGATAATAAAAACACGATGATCGTGCCGGATACCTGAACACCAGCAAAAAGGAGAGATGCGGATGCGCCTTCATAGACTTGAGAGAAGAATGCGATTGACCCCAATGTGGACCAGATCAACCAACATGCGCGGTCTGGCGATGTGCGCCGTCTCAACGTGTCGATGATATACGGCACGTAAGCAACGGTGCTCAAAAGCCCGGACAAGAGTCCAAACATCATCAGTGTTGAAGTTTCGCCAGCCATTCCCAAATTCCCATACCCATTCTGCAATCTGCCCCTGAGAAGGTTTTGGCATTAAGGGATTGGGAATTCTGTGCCGTATGGCACACGGGAAACGCGACTAAGGAAATTGAGGTAAATTTGTGCGCTAACGCGCCAAACATGCGTTTTATTCAGTCACATTAAAGTAATGCGGATCACAGCTTCTCTATTTGTTTTCCGGCAGCAAATTATGGTTGAAGGCAAGCGGGTAAAATTGCGTGACACGTGTTGCGCAGTCCGGTGGGCAACACACACAAGAGAGACTTTAAAATATGAAAAACTCGATTCTAACTGGCGCGCTATTGGCATTGCTGGCAGGCACCTCCCACACGCTAGCAGCTGACGCTGTTGTCGGAACTGACGCAACGCCCGCACCGGAAAGCTTTGATGAAAGCCGGTTTTACGTATCCGGTTTCATCGGTGCTTCGTTTGCCGATGACAACACATTCGAAGGTGTTGTGTCAGGCGCATCCCCCGTTGTTGATCTCGACTATGATACCGGTTTTTTCCTTGGTGGCGCTATCGGTAAGCAGCTGGGCGATTTTGGTCCGGGAAGTCTACGCGGTGAGCTTGAGCTATCCTATCTGCAAAACGATATTGATGAGTTGAATTTTACCGGCAATGCTGCGGCACCTGACGCGATCATTGGAGATGCGGAATTTTCATCCGTCAACCTTGCTGCAAACTTCCTGCTAGACTTTCCGACCAGCGGCATTCTTACGCCTTACATCGGTGGTGGACTAGGGATTGCTTTCACAGATATTGAAGCAGCATATGTGCCTGGTCCGCGTCTGGATGACAGCGATACAAACTTCCTGCTGCAGGGCATTGTCGGGGTTTCCGCACCCGTGACTGAAAGCGCAGACTTTTTTGTTGAAGGTCGATATACACGGATTTTTGACATTGAAGCCCAACGCATTTTACCCAATGGAACAGTGACGGGCACCGGAGAAGCAGATTTTGATAATTTTGCAGTGGCCGGTGGTCTGCGGTTTAAACTCAACTGATCGCGGACATTCAAAGCGGAAAATTTATCCCAGCTTATAAAACATGTGAAACAATAAAAGCAGGCCTCAAATTTGGGCCTGCTTTTTGCTTGCTTTTGATTTCAAAACAAAATAGAACATAATAAGAACATTTGAACGCTTTTGAGTTTCCATGGCCAAAAATAAATCTCAATTTGTCTGTCAATCCTGCGGCAGCACCTACCCGCGCTGGAACGGCAAGTGCGATGGCTGTGGCGAGTGGAACACGCTCGTTGAGGAAAACCCTTCCACCGGCATTGGCGCAAACCCCGGCAGACAAATGCGCAAGGGAACGCCCGTGCAACTCGTGTCGCTGGCAGGTGAAAGCGAGCAAGCTCCGCGGATTGCTTCCGGCATTGCGGAATTGGACCGTGTAACCGGTGGCGGGTTTGTGAAAGGCTCCGCCCTTCTGGTGGGTGGTGATCCCGGCATCGGCAAGTCAACGCTTCTGATGCAGGCTTCCGCCGCACTTGCCAAACAAGGCCACAAGGTCGTTTATGTTTCCGGCGAGGAGGCTGTTGCGCAAATCCGGATGCGCGCGCTGCGTCTTGATGCGATTGAAGCCAATGTCGGCCTTGCAGCTGAGACGAGTGTGGAGAATATTCTTGCTACACTTGAGGGCGACGAGCCCCCTGCTCTTTTGATTCTAGATTCCATTCAAACGCTTTGGACTGAACTGGCTGACTCTGCGCCCGGCACGGTGACGCAAGTGCGCACTGCCGCGCAAGCCATGATCCGCTATGCCAAGAAACACGGCACCTGCGTTGTGCTGGTGGGCCATGTCACCAAAGAAGGCCAAATTGCAGGCCCCCGCGTGGTTGAACACATGGTGGATGCGGTTTTGTATTTTGAAGGTGAAGGCGCGCATAATTATCGTATTTTGCGGACGGTTAAAAACCGCTTCGGCCCGACGGATGAAATCGGTGTCTTTGAAATGTCTGGAAAAGGGTTGAAAGAAGTCACAAACCCGTCTGAACTCTTTCTGGGCGAGCGCAATGAGGCCTCACCCGGCGCTGCGGTTTTTGCCGGCATGGAAGGAACGCGGCCAGTACTCGTAGAAATTCAGGCGCTCGTTGTGCAATCTACCCTCGGCACACCGCGCCGCGCCGTTGTGGGATGGGATAATTCGCGTCTTTCCATGGTGCTTGCCGTGCTTGAAGCCCATTGCGGGGTAAAGCTGGGTGGTTACGATGTGTATCTTAATGTTGCAGGTGGCTACCGAATTCAGGAACCTGCCGCCGACATTGCGGTTGCAGCCGCGCTTGTTTCTTCGCTGTGTGGCGTGGCCCTTCCGGCAGATGCGGTTTTCTTCGGTGAAGTCAGTCTTTCCGGCACAACGCGGCCTGTGGCCCATGGCACTCAACGCATGAAAGAAGCAGGCAAACTGGGCTTTGCGCAAGCCTTTGCCACCATTGATGACAAGGAAAAATCAGCAAGCGAAGGGCTTAGCGTGACCCGCATTAAAGAGCTCACGCAACTTGCTGCCAATATCGCAGCACGCAAAGAAAACGCTTGATAGCAAAATGAGGGCTGGAAAACGCCCCAATTTCCGGCTAAACCACCGCCAAAGAGGGCGAATACAGGGTTAGTTATACCGATGGAACTGCTGGATGTTATTCTGATTGTATTGATGTTGGTTTCCGGCCTGCTTGCAATGGTTCGCGGGTTTTCACGGGAAATTCTGGCAATCAGCTCGTGGGTTATTGCTGGCCTTGCCGCATACACATTCTACAGCCGTCTGACACCGTTCGTATCTGAATATACACAGTCGATAACAAGCAACGAATTGGTACCGAACATTGTGGCTGCTGCTATCATCTTTCTGATTGCACTGATCATCGTCAGCCTGATCACGCTGAAGATTGCAGACTTTATTGTAGACAGCCGTATTGGTGCGCTTGATCGGACACTCGGTTTTATCTTCGGGGCTGTACGCGGGGCGTTGTTGGTTATGGTTCTGTTGATGTTCTATGTGAACTTCTTCCCGGAAAATCAGCCCGGCTGGGTGGCAAATGCCAAATCAAAGCCAATGCTTGAATCGATGGGGGAAAGCCTTGTAAACGCCTTGCCTGATGATCCTGCAGGATACATATTTGAAAAGCTGGGTATTGGTGGTGATGATGGCGAAAGCCAAAACACCTAAGTACCAGAAATTCTGGGCTGGGCCCGACCAACGACAGACATTCCCAACGGGAGAACCACATGTCTTTTCTTGATGATGATAAGCTCCGCGAAGAGTGCGGAGTTTTTGGCATTTTCAATCATGATGACGCCGCGACGCTCACCACGCTTGGGCTTCACTCCTTACAGCATCGCGGGCAAGAAGCAGCCGGGATCGTCTCCTTCAATGGGGTTCAGTTTCATGCCGAACGCCACATGGGCCTGATTGGCGACAAGTTTACCAAGCAATCCGTCATTGACCGCCTACCCGGCGACCGAGCCATTGGCCACACGCGCTATTCGACAACGGGCGGCGATGAAATGCGGAACACGCAGCCCTTTTTTGCGGAGTTTTCCGGCGGTGGTTTTGCTGTGGCGCATAATGGCAACATCACCAATGCGATGACCCTACGCCAGGAACTGCAGCGTGAAGGGGCAATCTTCCAGTCTACTTCTGATACTGAAATCATTTTGCACATGATTGCCATGGGCAAGGAAGCGATGTTTACGGATCGGCTGCAATCTGCGCTTCGCAGACTGCAAGGCGCGTTTTCATTTGTTGG
>CALLHT010000238.1 GCA_938009335.1 uncultured Rhizobiaceae group bacterium | reverse complement strand
GCTTGCACAAACTCCGCAGTCGAGGAGAACGCCTCTTTGCGTCCTTCACCACGATCATCCCCTCGAAGTGCAACAAGCTTTCGAATGCCGTTTTTCCAAAGCTCTTCAGCAAACTGCGTCACTTCTTCAACGCTTGAACCTGTGTATGTGAGATGACTGGCAGCTGTTCCTACCGCCCGGCTCGAAATTTCTTCCACAACCTTTAGCGTGCCACTTCGACTAGAGCCCCCTGCTCCATAGGTGACACTTTGGAACTCCGGCTGAAACGCTGACAGCACATCAACGGTCTCTGTAAGCACCCCATGCCCGTTCTCATTTCGTGGTGGAAAGTACTCAAAGCTCACTGACGGCATAAAAATTCTCCATTTGCGACGTTTCTCATTCTTAACACGCATCGCAAATTTTGTAAATAGCAATATAAAGATATCTTTATGTCTTGATTTTTTCTTCCCTTACTCATATTCCTCCAGAATGTTCCGATCCGGGTCCGTCGTAAAATCGCAAAGCCATGTCGCGGTAATTCGCGGAAGAATTATTGTGAAAGTGCATTGGTTTGAAAAAGAGAAAGCGCAGCCCTGAACAGGGCTCTTTAACAAAGGTTTTAATGCAATGACTCACACACTCGTTGCCTCCGCTACCAAAGAAGTCATCATCGGTTTTGACCAGCCGTTCGCTGTGATTGGCGAACGCATCAACCCGACAGGCCGGAAAATTCTGAATGAAGAGCTTGAGAACGATAACTTCTCACGCGTCGAATCAGATGCACTGGCACAGGTTGCTGCAGGCGCCACAATTTTGGACATCAACTCCGGCGCGGTTTTCTCTGGCAAAATGGCCGATGACCCACGCTATGCGGACAACAACTTTGTTGAGCCAGTGCTGATGCAAAAGCTCGTTGAAACAGTACAAGCGGTTACCGATTGCCCTTTGTGTATCGACTCATCTGTTCCAGGCGCATTGGAAAATGGTTTGAAGGCTGCGCAGGGCCGCCCTCTTCTCAATTCAGTTACAGGCGAAGAAGAACGTCTTGAGATGGTTCTCCCGCTTGTTAAAAAATATGACGTACCAGTCGTTGCAATCTCAAACGATGATACCGGCATCTCAGAAGACCCAGACGTTCGCTTTGCTGTTGCTAAAAAGATCGTAGAACGCGCAGCAGATTTCGGCATTCCTGCCAACGATATCGTGGTCGATCCGCTTGTCATGCCAATTGGCGCCATGGCAACTGCGGGCCATCAGGTCTTTACGCTTGTTCGTCGCCTTCGTGAAGAACTCGGCGTGAACACAACCTGCGGTGCCTCCAACATCTCATTTGGCCTGCCAAACCGCCACGGCATTAACAACGCTTTCCTGCCTATGGCCTATGCAGCGGGCATGACAAGCGCGATCATGAACCCGGTCGCTCTGCCAACCGGTCCTAAGAAAATTGCTGAGAAAAAGGCTGCCGTTGAAGCAGCGGGCATTACAATTCCTGCGGATATGGACGATGAAACATTCGTAAAGCTTTTCGGCATGGGTTCAACCAAACCACGCGCTGGCAAGGAAATGGAAGCCATCCGTGCGGCCAACTTCCTGCTTAACCAGGACGATGGCGGTGCAGCCTGGATTGCATTCAACAAAGACCCCGATGCAGCACCAGCGGGCGCACGTGGTCGCCGCTCCGGTGGTCGCAGACGGGGATAAGGACTTACTTGGAAAGGTGCCACCACTTGCGTTTTTTGGCAGACTCTGCGGCACCTTTTCGCCCCAACATTAGAGGCTTCTTTGGCTCAATAGCCTGATGAAACTTCTTTTGTTGGTAATTACTGGTACGAGTAATAGCAACGATACAACTGAAAACACTAAACGCAGCAAATAGCCCGGCAATACCCATGACGAAATCTTGCATGCTTCTACGTTCTGCCGAAAAATACTCGGGCTCCACTGGGTAACTGTATGAAACAAGAAGTGCAAACAATAGCGCCAAGATCGCATGGATCACCAGCGCATGAGGTATGTATCCGGACGGATACTCCCAAGACAACCAATCCTCTGCGATAAAATCTGAGAATTTTAGAACGACCGAATAGGCAGAAAATGAGGCGATAAAGAACAATAAAAAATTGGCAAAAAACACAATTTTACCCCCAATATTTCCGAATTCGCATTGAACATCAAAGGCAAAAGCTTAATGTCGATCTGAGATTTGGACGTTTAACATACAAACAAAACCTTATGATTGCGTAACCAGCGAATGACAGACCAACAAGATCACCTCGTACTTTTCATGCCTTCCGGCAAACGTGGGCGCTTTGCAAAAGGCACGCAGATCATCGAAGCGGCGCGAGACCTTGGGGTCTATGTGGAATCCGTTTGTGGCGGGCGCGGGATTTGCGGACGTTGTCAGATTGATATTCAGACCGGTGAATTCGCCAAACATGGCATCACTTCTAAGCCTGAGAACATTTCCGAATTTTCCGGCAAAGAAAAGCGCTATGCCGAGAAACGCGACCTTAAAGAAGGCCGCCGCCTCTCCTGCTCTGCCACAGTCGAAGGCGACCTCGTTGTCGACATTCCGCAAGAAGGACAGGCAAATGCTGCAGTCGTTCGTAAAGTCGACGATGGGCGCGTCATCGAACGCAACCCTGCAGTACAGCTTTGCTATGTGGAAGTTGAAGAACCCGACATGCACAAGCCACTCGGTGATCTTGACCGCCTTAAGGTTGCGCTGGAACGTGACTGGGGTTGGGAAGACCTGATGGTCGACAGCCACCTCATGCCAGATATTCAGAAAATTCTGCGCGATGGCGAGTGGAAAGTAACTGCCGTAGTACACAAGGATATGGATGGCTCCCGGCCTTCAATCGTTGCGCTTTATCCGGGCTTGAAGAACCAAGCCTATGGCATTGCGTGTGATATTGGCTCTACCACCATTGCCATGCATTTGGTTTCGCTTCTTTCCGGCCAAACCATCGCATCTTCGGGAACACCAAACCCGCAAATCCGTTTTGGCGAAGACCTTATGAGCCGCGTTTCATACGTGATGATGAACCCGGACGGCCGCGAAGCGATGACTGTTGCAGTGCGCAACGCTTTGAACAATCTGATTGAAAACGTCTGCACCGAAGCAAAAGTCGAACCCAAAGACATTCTTGATCTGGTGTTCGTCGGCAACCCTATCATGCATCATCTGTTCCTCGGCATCGATCCAACCGAACTTGGCGGCGCGCCATTTGCGCTTGCCGTTTCCGGCGCGGTTCATACCTGGGCACCAGACCTTGATCTGACGGTCAACAAAGGCGCCCGTGTCTATGTTCTTCCGTGTATCGCGGGCCATGTGGGTGCAGATGCAGCGGCAGTAACGCTATGCGAGGGCCCGCATCGTCAGGAAAGCCAAATGTTGGTGGTGGACGTGGGAACAAACGCAGAGATTGTGCTTGGCAATTCCGAACGCACGGTAGCTGCCTCCTCTCCCACCGGCCCTGCCTTTGAAGGCGCAGAAATCTCATGCGG
>CALLHT010000237.1 GCA_938009335.1 uncultured Rhizobiaceae group bacterium | reverse complement strand
ACCGATCGAGAACCGTCGCTCCCGGTCCCGCAGGTTTTGCGTTGGTGTGTTGTGTAGTTCTGCATTTGCTTCGGTAAAGCCCCATTTATACCAGGGGACTTGCTGCAGGAATGTTGCATAGTCTTTGGCGTGTTCTGCCGTAAGCCTGTCGAAACCTGATTGCTGGTTACCGCGCAGGAGTACGAACAAGCGGCCTATGGTTTCTTCGTACAGGGCTTTCAATGCAAGTTCAGCGGTGAAACTTGTCCCGATCACATACACCAATTGCTTTGTTGGCGTATCAATTGCTCCAAGTTCTGATGATCTCTCGGTCACAGAACAAAGCGAAGACCAGAAGCCAGCAATGCTTCTTAAAAAGCCAAAATCATGGGGCGCGCCGGTGCGGATGACTTCCGCATAGTTTTCGTATGCATGGACAATGTGCCATTCGGGATAAGTCATCAACGTGCGGGTTTCGGCACGATGGTGTTCAGGCGCAAGTAAAGCCTGATAAGGACGTGGCGACGCATCGCCCTGACACGCTGTTTCCACATAGACGATGGGAGCGCCGAGGGCGACCACAAGAAGCACGACGAGAAGTCCGGCCCTCAGGAGCCATTTCCGCAATCGTCTCATGCTTTGCCTGCCCTAAGTCCCGCAATGCTGGCAATGCCGCCTAAAGCAAGATGGGGCAGATTGGCCAACACGCGATTCATTGAGAAATCTGTTCCCAGTGAGCCATTGGTGAAAATGCCGAGATCCAGGAAACCATACCCGGTGAAGAAACCAAATATGCCATCGAACAGATAAGCCAGGCCAAACAGGATCATAAAAATTCGCGATGCATTGTGCGAGGTGAGGCCAGCAATCAACGCCCAGAGTGCCGATGCAACGTGCAGCGAGTCATCGTAAATATCGAGCGCGAAAATGCCGAAAGCCAGACCGTTTTCATCGGTTAGACCGGGAATGTAATTGATCGATGCTGCAATCATCAGCGCAAAGAAATAGCCGATTGCCAGTTTTTGAAGGTTGGTCATAGCTTCTCCAAATATGAATCCCAAAGATTGTTGCGTAAAACCAGATCAGGGTCCAGTTCGCGTTTCGCGCGGACAAAACTGCCATGGTTCTTATACGTGTTCGCCAATTGCTCTACCGTCGCATGAGGGCGGTAAGGCAGGTAGTAGGCGCCTCCTATAGCAGAAATTCTGCCAATGAGTTCCTGCGTCATGCGGGCCATATCAGCCTCGGCACGTGCGGTTAGTTCCTGACTGAAAGACATCACGGCGGCAATGCGAGGCACGGTGGCATAAGACAATGTGCTCTGGTCATCCTGTGCGATGTAACGCAGCGTGACGTTTAAAAATTCTTGATAGGAAGCAGGGATAACCTGTCGACAAATCTTGAGGAATTCGTCGAACTTATCAAAACCGACAAAATATTCATGCAGAATGTCCGTTCGGTCGGGGTTACGGTCGTCGAGAGTAATGACCGGTTCATTGATCAATGAGTTCCGTGTCGCCGGGCCAGAACCCAGTGACGGGCCCGCCACGGTTTCATTCCACCAGCGGAAAGCCTTGAAGGTCTCATTGCCTAATTGCGCGCGGTAAAGACGGCTGGCAACGTGTGACATCCATCCCGAGCCTGATGCGGGTGGCAGATCATCTTGATCGTCGGTTTCACGGTAGGCGATCATCAATGCTTTGGTGAAGAAGCTCTCCCGCTCCACATTCAAACGCCCATAGGCCATGGTGATAGCTGGGTCTTTGATTGCAGCATCAAAGGCTTGCGAGAAACTCTCGGCGTCCATGGTTTCGAAGGTTGGTTCCAAACGGGTGTTCGGCACCATGACCACCTCCATGTCGATGATAACCCCAATCAACCCATACCCACCCATTGCGTGATTGAACAGGTCGGTGTTTTGCGTTGGAGAGCAGGTTACAAGATCGCCAGAAGGCAAAATCATGCGCAATGATCGTACAGTTGCTCCCATCGGACCGAAGGGAACCGGCCAGCCATGGGCATTCACGCTATACGTCGCGGCAACGCCAAAATCATGATTGGACTGCATCACCGCAGGCGACCAGCCCTGTGGATCAAGCGAGGCGATAATCTGTGACCATCTTGCTCCGGCATGAACCTGATACGTCTTTTTTGAGCTGTCGATTTCGAGCTGACCATTGTCAAATGTGATGGCTGTTCCGTTGCGGGGAATCGCCTGCGCGCCCATGGAATGTCTCGCTGCACCCACATTTAGAGGCCGTCCTTCTGATTTTGCAGCCTTCAGCTCGGTTCTTATTTCCTCAATCAGTGCATCATTGGCATCGGTTGAAACAATGAGGTGTTTGTTCACTCTGGTGGGCGATAGCCCGCTTGCATCATTAAGGATTTGTGGTCCTTCAGGTTGAGGCAAGCGTCGTGTTCCGGAGTAAACCGGCAGGTTTGCACTGGTGAGGCCCGAAAGCCCCCATCCCATTGCGCCGCCTAAACCCAGCAGTGCTGTTCGCCTTGTGATATTTTTCATTGAACTCCCCCTTGTGAGTTTCTGAAACCAAATGCATCGAGTTCATCAAGAAGTTTGCTTTGAAATCTAATCGGCGCTTCGACTTGCGGGATGTGCCCAATTCCTGAAAGAACGGTTAGAGAAGAACCGGCCACCAGCGCGTTGAGTTCTTCTGCCTGAGGTAGTGGCGTGATTGTATCTTTATCGCCCCACAAGAACCGGGCCGGAACCTTCAGCTTTCGCCACTCTTCTTCTTGCGTGCTCTGCGCATTAAGGGGTGTTTGAAAGAGTTGGGGCAGCCAATCGGTTGCTGCGTCAGTATATCCGGCCCTAGTCATAGGCTGTTTTAAAACCTCGATAATCGGTTTCGTCGCGCCTTCTTTCACATGGATGAACTGCCGCAAGAATGTTCCGGTCAAAAGCGGGTTGGAAATCGTGAGCGCTGTTGCGGCCCGGCGTATGGTTCTGTTTCTCAGCGGCAGCGGTGTAGCTTTTGGTTTCTCATGAGAGTTGAGGCCAATCGCTGCGGCTACAAAGACAATTCCCCCAAATGCGCTTTCATCGATCATCGCCGCTTCGGCCACCATACCCGCGCTGAACGAATGAGCGACCACAATTGGCTTCACATCCAGCGCTTTAATAAAGGCCAGGAAACGTTTCGCCTGGCGCTGGCGCGAGTAGTCATTGTCTGAGGCATGTTGCGAATAGCCAAAAGGAGGCATGTCAAAAGAGATCGTCCGATACCCAAATTGGGCCAAATGCTCCATGGTCGGCAGCCAAAGCCCAGACCAAGCCGCTGTGCCGTGGGTGAAAATGACCGGAGTTGCTTGGGCATTGCCGCGCTCAACAGAATAGTATTGACCATCATCCGTTGAAATGAGTGCTCCACCTTGGCTGGGTAACGTCCCGAGTTCTTCAGTCTCGCGAAGATAAGCAAAACCGGTAGCTGCAAAGACTGCGAAAAGTATAGCTGCAAAAACCAGTATTCCAAATCGCTTTAATATTTTCCAGAGTTGCCGCAAATCAGTCCCCAAAAACGATTCCAGTTAAGCTAACCTTATATAACACACACATTTGATCATACTATTTTTACTGATTTTATGAGTCTGCGGCCGAAAATGCATCTCTTGCCGCCCAATGGGTAGGGGTGTAAAGTGAAGCTTAACATCTAAACGCATTTGGCTGGTTACGTATAAAGTGTCGATTACGCTTCTCAAAACCCTTGTGGCGATCTCTGAGCAAGGCAGCTTCCGTGCTGCCGCAGACCGTGTATGTGTGTCACCCGCTGCAGTCGGGCAGCAGATGCGACAGCTCGAAGACCTGCTTGGTAAAGATTTGTTTGACAGGTCACGGCAGTTGCCGCAGCTTAATCCGGTCGGAAAAGCGATGATCCCCAAGGCCCGCGATATCATCCATGCCTATGATACGCTTATGAAGCGTGGTGGTGCCGATGAAGAAATGAATGGGGAACTGACGCTAGGCGCGTTGCCGTCCATGATCCGCCGGTTAATACCCAGTTCTGTCAAAATGCTGGTTGCCGCGAACCCCGGTCTGCATATCCGAGTTATCCCGGGCGAAGCGCATGATCTACAGGAACAAGTAGAGCGCGGCGCGTTGGATGCTGCTGTGGTAAGTAAGTCTTCGGAAATTGACCCAAGCCTAAACTGGCAGTCCTTTGCGGAAGAAGAACTTGTCCTCATCGCCTCGCCGGAAACAACTGAAAAAGACCCCTATAAGCTGTTGGGGTCGCAACCCTTCATCCGGCACGCACGGTGGACAACGGTTGGCCAGCTTGCCGATGAATGGCTGGCGCGTCACAAGATCAACATTCACGCATCCATGGAAATGGAATCTCTAGATAATCTCACCAGCATGGTAGCGCATGGTCTGGGCGTATCCGTTGTGCCCAATATTTGCATGCCGGATCCCATATTTGAGAACCTTGTGAAATTGCCACTAGGTGAAGGTAATATAAGCCGCAATGTGGGGGTGCTGTCGCGTGCGGACAGCCCGAAAACCCGGCTTGTTGACGGTCTCCTCCAGCAGATCAATTCGACCATTAGCGATTATAGATCCGGCTTATAAAGTCTCGGTTTAGATTCAATAAAGAACATATGCCTTGCTTGATGGGCGTTGGTGGCCTTTGTTGAGCAAAACAGGAGGCAGTCATGTCAGTTAGTGAAAAGATTGTTGAAAGCCTTGTTCAAAACAAGGTTGAATTCGTAACCACCGTGCCCTGCAAACAGTTGGCAGGTGTGATTGATATTGTAGAACAGCGACCGGAGATCATGCACGTTCCTTCCAACAAGGAAGACGAGGGCATGGGGCTTTGTGCTGGCGCATATATGGGCGGAAAGCGTCCGGCGATCATCATGCAAAACACCGCAATTGGTGTGACGTTTAATACGCTTTCATCGCTAACGCAGTTTTACAACATGCCGTTGCCGATGATCATTTCCTATCGCGGTGAGATTGGTGAAAAGGTTGCCATTCAAGTAGAGATGGCGGTGCATACCAAAGCACTCCTAGAACAGCTGAAAATCCAGACCTATCACTTCCACGAACCTGAAGATATCAAGGATCTGGATAGCATTCTGAACCACACCTATATGAGCCGCAAACCAACGGCCATTCTAACCGATTCAAACTTCTGGGGAGGATATTGATATGATCCGCAGTGATATCATCAAAAACCTGATCCCCGTCATCAAAGACGAATTGGTGGTGTGCAACATTGGCCTACCGAGTCAGGAACTCCACATGATGGATGACCAACCAACCAACTTCTATATGCTTGGCACTATGGGCCTTGCGTCATCTATCGGTCTTGGTCTGGCATTGACGCAGAAAGCAAAAGTCATCTCGATTGATGGCGATGGTTCAATCCTCACGAACCTCGGCACAATGCCAACGATCGCGAACAATCCGGCGGATAACTTCATCCTCTTTATTGTCGACAATGGCAGCTACGGTTCTACGGGCGATCAGCCAACCTATGCAGGCCAAAAGACGTCGCTTGCTGCAGTTGCGTCAGCCTGCGGTTGTGAGAACGTCGTCGAGTGTCAGGCAGAAGAAGCTGTCGATGTCATGAAAGCCGCACTTGCTTCAAACAAGATGACCATCATCGTTTGCAAATGCGAAAGCGGTAACATTCCGGTGCCTGTTATCGAGTATGAT
>CALLHT010000236.1 GCA_938009335.1 uncultured Rhizobiaceae group bacterium | reverse complement strand
GAGCGAAATTGGAATGGCACGCGGCCATCGATTCGGTCTTGGCTCGGCGAAATGTCGAACCGTTTTTTGTACGTTCGGCTGAACTGCGCATTTGATCCAAACCCACAGGCGACCGCCACGGTCAGAATCGGAAGCTCAGTCTGGGTAATCAATCCGCGGGCACGGTCCAGGCGCACATCCAGATAGTAGCGAACTGGCGACACGCCTGTGTGTTTGTTGAACATCCGATCCAACTGGCGTTGCGAGATGCCAACCGCGTTTGCAACGCTGGCGATATCGAGCGGCTGTTCAAGATTGCGCTCCATCAGGATAATCGCTTCGCGCAGTTTCTCTGGCGCAGAGTAGCCCACGGGTTCCTGCTGTTCCGGGAGCTGCCCTTCATCGCCATCACGTAGGCGTTCATGGAATATATAGCGTCCCGACGCATTCGCCAGTTCCATGCCCTGTTGGAGGCGAATGATCTCAAGTGCGAGGTCACTTGCCGCCAAACCACCACAACAGGTTAACCGATCTCCATCTACGATGAACATCTCCTCTCCCATGGTGACTTCTGGAAACAATTCGCGAAACGCTGCGATATGTTCATAGTGAACAGCTGCCCTTCTGCCGGTGAGCAATCCTGCGAATGCAAGAACAAAAGCGCCGGTATCCAGGCCACAGAGCGTGACACCATGATTGGACAAGTCGCGTAGCCAGTTCATAAGCTGGGGCGTTTTGAAGTTTCCGGCATCCCAGCTCGAATTCACGACAAGAAGATCATAGTTTGCGGGAGTATCTGAATAGTGTTTGAGCTCCGAAATTGTCAGTCCGTTGCTCGCGGTTGCTGAGGTGCCTTCAAATGAAATAAATTCCCAGCGATACAGCGTTTCGCCTTTAAGATAGTTCGCCGAACGAAAAGGGTCTATGAAGGCGTTCATAGCCATAGAATTGAAGCCGTTGAATAACAGCATTCCAATGTTGAATTCTCTGAAGCGTTGATCGTATTTCATATGGCGGAAAATCAAAAACAGATGACTAAAAAAGTCAAACAGTTTCATAGAACATCTGCGAAACTTTAATAACGGAGAATGATTTAAATGCAGTCCAAGCCCAATATTCTGGTCATCATGGCCGATCAACTAGCCCCGCATTTCACAGGTTGTTACGGGCACGGTGTTGTCAAAACCCCGCATATGGACGCCCTTGCAGCGCGGGGCATGCGGTTTGAAGCCGCTTATTGCAATTCACCATTATGCGCACCATCGCGGTTCTCTTTTATGTCCGGCCAGTTGATTTCGCGGATTGCAGCCTATGACAATGCTTCTGAGTTTAAGGCAACGGTCCCAACCTTTGCGCACTATCTCAAAGCGCTTGGTTATCGCACGTGCCTTTCCGGCAAGATGCATTTTGTGGGCCCGGATCAAAAACACGGGTTTGAGGATCGTGTAACAACAGATATTTATCCCGCTGACTTTGCTTGGACACCCGATTGGGAAGCCCATGATGAGCGCATCGACAAGTGGTATCACAACATGCAGACGGTCAAGGAAAGCGGCATCGCGAACGCGACCTATCAGATCGACTATGATGATGAAGTCGAATTCGCTGCCAAACGCTGGCTGTTTGACTATGCGCGCGACAAGAATATGGGCAATGAAGCGCCTTTCGCGATGGTCGCAAGCTTCATTCACCCGCATGACCCCTATGTTGCGCGCCCAGAGTGGTGGAACCTCTACTCCGAAGATGAAATTGACATGCCTGAATTCGTTCTCGAGCCAGACGAACAAGACCCGTTTGCGCGCCGTGTCATGGACGGTATTGAAGCCAGTTACATTCCGCTGACCGATGAAGAAGTGCGCCGCGCCCGTCATGCTTATCTTGCCAATGTCAGTTACTTTGATTCCAAAATTGGGTCTCTGGTGAAAACACTTGAAGAAACCGACGAACTCGACAACACGATCATCATCGTGACCGCAGATCACGGCGACATGCTGGGTGAGCGCGGGCTTTGGTTCAAGATGAACTTCTTTGAACATTCTGCTCGTATTCCACTTATTATGGCAGGTCCGGGCATCGAGACTGGAACTGCCTCAAACGCATGCTCGCTTGTCGATATGCTGCCAACCTTCATCGATATTGCGGGAGGTAGCGAGAGCGATCTGGGAGAGCCGATTGACGGTCGCAGCCTAATGCCGTTGGCCTATGGCAAGAACGATACGGTTGATGAAGCGATCGGTGAATATTGCGCTGAAATGACGCCTTGGCCGGTTTTCATGATCCGCCGCGAAAATTTCAAATATATTCACTGCGATCCAGATCCGGCACAATTGTATGACATTGCCAATGATCCCTTGGAAAAGGTCAATCTGGCAAGTGATCCGGCATATAAGGAAATAGCAGATAAGTTTGCTGCAGAAGTTGCAGGCCGTTGGGATAGTGCAACATTGCGCGACAACATCATCAAAACGCAAAAGTCTCGCCGCGCCTTACATGCTGCAATGGAAGCGGGCGCTGGTGAAGCGTGGGACTACAATCCGCCATCCGATGCAACACAGCAATATGTTCGGAACCATATGGATTGGGCGGTGGCCGATGCGCGCTTCCGCTATCCACCTGTAAAAGACTGATGGAGTAAATCATGACCATAGGCCTCAGACCGGAAGACTTCGCCCGATTGTCAGGCGGATATGATGATAATCCAAAGAGATCATCATCTTTGAAATCTGAGGCCTATGTCGATCCACGCTGGTTTGAACTGGATCAGCAAGCCGTCATTGCCCGGTCTTGGCAATGGGTGTGCCATGTGGAGAAAGTGCGTGAGCCTGGGTCTTACACCACAGTGCAGATCGCGGGTAAACCAATTGCAATCGTTCGAGACCGTGATGGTGAATTAAGGGCGTTTTACAATGTCTGCAAACACCGTGCGCACGAACTTCTGTCTGGCGATGGCAATACGACACGCATCATGTGTCCGTATCATGCTTGGGTTTATAAGCTCGATGGTCAACTCGCCCGAGCGCCACATACGGAACATCTGGAAAATTTCAAACTGGATGACATTTGTCTCGATCAGGTTCAGGTCGAAGAGTTTTGCGGGTTTATTTATGTAAATCTCGATCCGAAAGAAACGCCGCTGCGCGAGCAGTCCGGTGATCTCGAAACAGAAATTCGCCATTGGGCACCCGACATTGACCAACTTACTTTCGGCCATCGTCTCACATACGAGATCAAGTCTAACTGGAAGAATGTCGTCGATAATTTCCTTGAATGTTATCACTGTCCAACGGCGCACAAAGACTTCTGCGAACTAGTCGACATGGATACCTACAAGGTGACGACCCATGGCATATATTCAAGCCATATGGCGGATGCGGGAAATTCACCCAATGCGGCCTATGATGTCTCGAACGCAACCGTAAGAACTCATGCGGTTTGGTGGCTTTGGCCAACAACATGCTTGATGCGGTATCCCGGGCGCTCCTCAATGATTGTGTTGAACATAATACCGGCTGGGCCTGACCTTTGTTACGAAACCTATGATTTTTATCTCGAAACCCCGGAACCGGATGAAACTGAAAAGGAAGCGATCCGATACCTTGATGAGGTGCTTCAGGTTGAAGACATTAATCTGGTGGAAAGCGTGCAGCGCGGGATGAGCACGCCAGCATTTGATCAGGGACGTATTGTGCATGACCCCGAGGGTTCCGGTAAGTCAGAGCATGCGGTGCATCATTTCCATGGCCTTGTTCTGGATGCTTACAAGGGGGCAATAATTTGAGTTTGGAGTTGGTGCATAAGCTGGCGCATGATTATCTATCATCGAAACCTGAATTCTCTGATTTTTTGCCAACGTTGCGCGGCGCGCCTCAAACAGCTTCAGGCAACCCGGAGCTGGGAGCGAAAAATGCAGGCGACGTTGTTGCCTCAATTGAGGATGTAAGAGGTGGCGCTTCAAACTATACAAAAGAACTGGTTCAACGTTTTCTTGAAAACCATCATGATCTTGATTGGTGGAATGCCTACAAAGAAGGCGACCCCGCAGGCAAAGGCATGGTTGATCGCACGGCGGGTTGTTTGCTTACAGGTGAGGCAGCACCATTCAGCGCAGAACGCGGATGTGCTGGCTTTTTCTATCTTCACCCAAATGTTGAGTATTCTGCTCATGCTCATGAGCCAAGTGAAATCTACGTAATTTTATCCGGACGTGCCCGGTTCTGGGATGATCAAGCCGGTTGGCGTGAAGCGGGCGCAGGAGACATCGTTCATATGCCATCGATGATTTGGCATGCAATGGAAACACGAGAATATCCGATTTTGATTCTTTGGGCCTGGATTGGAAACAATCTCGGGAAGAAGCCAATATTCAGGGATAATGAAGGCAAGTTGCCGCAATAAGGAGAACCCATGGGTGTTTTGCAAGGAAAGACCGCGTTTGTAACCGGAGGTACCGGTGGCATCGGTTCAGCTATTTGCGCGCGGTTTGAGAAGGAAGGCGCGAAAGTCTTTGCAGCCGATTTGAATGACAACGGCGGTGCGGGTGAATTTATCAAATTTGATGTGACCAATGAGGCTGGCGTTATTGCAACCTTCAAAGAGCTTGAGAGTAAAATCGACAAGCTCGATATTCTGGTCAACGCAGCAGGAATTGAGATCGAAGAAACGATTGAGAATACCACGTTAGAACAATGGAATCGTATCTTCGCAATCAATGTCACCGGCATGTTTCTGACATCGAAACATGCTCTTCCGCTGCTTCGTAAATCTGCTGCAAAAAATTCCAATGGCGCTTCTGTTGTCAATTTCGGATCTTACGACGGCTATATCGCAGACCCGGGATTAGCAGCTTACTGCGCGACCAAGGGCGCGGTTCATGCGCTCACAAAAGCAATGGCCTGCGACCATGGACCCGAAGGCATTCGTGTGAACGCAATTTGCCCGGGATATGTCGATACGCCCATGCTCCAATCCTTTTTTGAAGGAGACGGGTCTGGCGGTGAGGGCGGAAACATCGAGAGTTTGCAACAGGCGGTGCGTGATGTGCATCCGATGCGAACCTA
>CALLHT010000235.1 GCA_938009335.1 uncultured Rhizobiaceae group bacterium | reverse complement strand
GCACGCATCTGGCGTTTGCGCTCAATCGGATCAAGGATGCGCTTACGCAGGCGAATATTCTCTGGTGTCACTTCCACAAGCTCTTCATCGGTGATGTAAGCCAGTGACTTCTCAAGCGTCATGTTAATAGGTGTTGTGATCTTGACCGCTTCATCCTTACCGGATGAACGCATGTTGGTGAGCTGTTTGCCCTTCAACACGTTTACTTCAAGATCGTTGCCGCGTGAGTGCTCACCAATGATCATGCCCTGATATACTTTATCGCCAGGATGGATCATCATCGGACCACGATCTTCCAGGTTAAACATCGCAAATGCAACCGCCTGACCATCGCCATTGGAAATCAAAGCACCCGTATGGCGTTGCTCGATGTCACCCTTGTATGGCTGGTAATCGAGGAAGGTTCGGTTGAAGATCGCAGTACCACGGGTATCAGTCATGAGTTCAGACAAGTAACCAATCAGGCCCCGTGTTGGCGCATGGAAGACCAAACGAACACGGCCACCACCGGAAGGTTTCATCTCAACGAGGTCAGCTCGGCGTTGGCTGAGTTTTTCGACAACTGCACCAGAAAACTCTTCATCCACATCGATGATGGCTTCTTCGATTGGCTCGATCTTTTTGCCTTCTTCGTTCTTCTGCATCAAAACGCGCGGACGGCCTACGGTGAGTTCAAACCCTTCGCGGCGCATGGTTTCGATGAGAATAGCAAGCTGCAATTCACCGCGACCTGCGACTTCATACGCGTCAGCACCATCGGCCTGCGTCACTTTCAGAGCCACGTTTCCTTCTGCTTCTTTCATCAAACGCTCGCGAATAACACGGCTCTGTACTTTATCGCCTTCACGACCAGCAAGCGGACCATCGTTCACGCGGAATGTCATAGAGAGTGTTGGCGGATCAATCGGCTGTGCTGCGATTGGTGTTTTAACACCCGGCGCCACAAGCGTATCCGCAACGGTAGCCTTGGCAAGACCTGCAATTGAAACAATATCGCCAGCGTGAGCCGCATCAACCGGTTTCTTGTCCAAACCTTCAAATGCAAGCACCTGCGTGATACGCCCCTGCTCTACAATCTTGCCGTCCTGATCAAGCGCATGAATGGCTTGGTTAGGAACTGCGGTCCCGGAGGTGATTTTGCCGGTCAGGATACGGCCCAGATATGGGTTCGCCTGAATGGTTGTTGCCAACATGCGGAATTCACCCTCTTCAACCGCAGGCTCCGGTACATGTTCCAGAACAAGGTCTAGCAAAGGCGCCATATCTTCTTTTGGTCCTTCAGCGTCCTTTGCCATCCAGCCTTCTTTTGCAGAACCATAAAGCACGTTGAAGTCCAACTGATCTTCGTTTGCCTCTAGAATACCAAACAGGTCGAACACCTCGTCCAGAACCCAATCCGGACGACCGTCTGGCTTGTCGATTTTATTGATCGCAACGATCGGACGAAGCCCAAGCTTCAAAGCCTTTGCGAGTACAAATTTTGTTTGAGGCATTGGACCTTCAGCAGCATCCACCAAAATGATCACACCATCTACCATGTTGAGAATGCGCTCAACTTCACCGCCAAAGTCAGCGTGGCCCGGCGTATCAACGATGTTGATGCGTGTGTCTTTCCACTGAATTGACGTCACTTTTGCAAGAATGGTTATGCCACGCTCTTTTTCAAGGTCGTTTGAATCCATAGCGCGCTCGTCAACCTGCTGGTTATCACGGAACGTACCGGACTGCTTTAGCAGCACATCGATGAGAGTAGTTTTCCCATGGTCAACATGGGCGATGATCGCGATGTTACGCAATTTCATAGCACTGGCCTATCTATTGGATACTTGGGTTCGCCTTCATGTACTGGGAGGAAATTGACGAACCGATTTCTTGCGCGCTTTTAGGCCGTATTGCGCGCAAGAGCAAGTGCTTTTGGAGGCGTAAACCTTAGCTGGCACCAGCCTTTTGGCTGTTAAGAGACCAATCATAAACCGTGTCAGAGATTTTGCCGATTTCTTTAAGCTTTTTGGCGGTCTCCGGCTTTGCATATTTCGCCAGATGCTTGATCACACCCTTTTCGGAGTTTCCGAAATCATAGGCAAACCATTTGTAGATTTTAGACACGGTTACCTCACCATCCGAGATCATCAATCCGCGTGGTGAATTGATGTAATCACGCGCGCCTTTATCGAGCATCTGATCAACATTAGCTGCTGTGAAAGCTGTATTTTGAAGGTTTGGGCAACCAACTGAAGCACAGTTTACGCCGTAGTGGATGCGAGGGTCTTTCCAGATCGGACGTAGGACATCGTGCTCTATGTTATTAAGTGTCATCTCAAACCCGTCAACGGCTACCACTTCCGCATCCCAAGGACCGTTTGAAAGGACGCCGGAGATATCGATATCGCGAATGGTTTTCACAGGATAATTGTCCAGCACAACCTCAATCGTCACTGCATTGTAAAGGTTCAACCAATAGGCAAGCTGCACATCGCGAGAACGGTCGGTGATATCTACATTACCCAGATCGGCTATGTATGATTTCAGCTTTTGTCTGTCAGCGGGCGATACTTGGCTATAAGCGAACCGGTTCAAACCCTGCGCGTCCGTCTTGATGTATTTTTGAAGAAGTGCAGTCCATTTGGAATGATCAATGGGGGTCGCATTCTGCGGATTATCCAATTCCCAAACATCCCAAGCTTTTGGTTTTTTGGAAGTCCATCCACTCAGGAAACCACTGGTCATGGCAACGACTGCGGTTAAAACAACGGTCCGTTTAATCAACGCAAGCATTCTAAACTCCTAAGATTTGGGTGGTTTGTTTACCGATCACTAACTGAAACCGTTGCTGAGGAGAAATCGCATTTTCTCAACAAGCTGTGATTCAAAGGTCACCGATGGTTCACCGAGCAGTGATCAACTGTGTTTGCAGATTTAAGGACATAGCCACAACCATATGCTACCGAGACCCACGAAGTAGAATCGAGGCCCAAGACATGATCCAATTGTCAAAACCACTCATTATTGCCGGCGCATTACTCGCCTCAGCGGTAGCTGCTCCGGTATTGGCGAACCCAGTCAGCTTCGGCACTGACGCAGCCGTAATTGTAGATGGAAGCGCGAAATCCGAAATTAACAAGATTGCCCATACGCAAGAGCACATTGATGAAGTGAAAGAAGCGCGCGAACGCCGCAAAGCGGAACGTGAGCGGCGGCGCAAAGAACGTGCTCAACGAAGAAACCAAGGTGTATTTCGAGGCGGCGGCAGCTTTTGATTTTAAGGGACATGAAACTCGAAAAGGCAGTATGGCCGGTCTGGATTGGACTGGCCGTTTTTTTGTGTGCCTCAGCGTTTGGCCTGCACATATTTTCAGGCCAATTCGGTGCGGATGACCTACTCATCGATATGCCGGTTGTTGAATTTGTTGCGGGCTACTTTGTCGTTTGCCTGATTTTCTGGTGCACGGCACCTGCCATCATCGGAAAGACTGCCCCCTTCGCTACGCGCAATGTGTTCATGTTGATATTTGCTTTGGGGTTTATTGCCCGTTTAGCGTTTATTGGCTCAACGCCCGTGATGGAGAACGATCACAACCGGTATCTGTGGGATGGTGCTGTGGTTGCAAACGGCCTAAACCCTTATGCCCAAACTCCTGATGATATATTTGAAACCGCCAAACCCGGCGAGATCCTTTACCAACTGCAAGAGCAATCGGGGCCTGTTTTTGATCGGATCAACCACCCGCAATTCAGCACGGTGTACCCTCCAATCGCACAGGGCGCGTTTGCGCTATCCTATCTCCTATCGCCCTTTAGCTTGGATGCATGGCGCATTGTCTTGTTGTTATTTGAGATCGGCACATTGGGGTTAATTACCCTGATTTTACAGCAGTTAGGAAAGTCTCCGCTTTGGGCCGCGCTTTACTGGCTCAATCCTCTCGTGATCAAAGAAGCTGCTAACTCGGCACATATGGAACCGCTATTGATGTTGCCGGTCATGGCTGCGGTTTGGTTGACCCTTGCGAACCGTCACGCACGCGCAACCATCGTCTTGACGATTGCGGCTGGAGTAAAGATTTGGCCGATGTTGCTCGCGTTACCTCTATGGCGGCAAATGCTGGCCGGGCCCAAACGCATGATCGTAAATATGGCAGTATGCGGAATAATACTTCTAACCCTTTTATTCCCGATCCTGCTCGCGGGTTTAAGTCCCAAATCCGGGTTCGTCGCTTTTGCAGGCCAATGGAATTCCTCATCGGCGTTTTATCTGATCATGCTGGAACTGGTCTCACCGCTTGCCAACCTGATGGATTTAGAAACGCTTGACGCACCTCGCCTAACCCGCTTGGTCCTTGGGGTCATGCTGCTTTCTATTTGCGGCACTTTGTGCTGGCATCGCGCTTCCGGCAATGAAGCTGTCATGAAACGCATGTTCCTAATCACAGTCGCGATTTACCTGTTGGCACCCTCGCACACCCCTTGGTACTTCCTTTGGATCGCGCCTTTTTTGTGCATTTATCCGAACCGTGGATTGTTGCTGGCTGGTGTTACGCTAACCTTACACTATGCATATTTTTATTATCTCCCGCGTGATCTGGGTGAGACATATCAATTCGGCATTGTCTGGTTGATCTGGTTGCCTGTCTGGCTCCTGATGGGCTTTGATTTGCTCAAAGACAGAAACCGCGAGCCAGCGCATGCGTAATGGAAAAACCATCGGACTGGTGATTCCGACCCTCAATGAGGCCGGGGCAATTGGCAAGGTCCTCGCGGATGTGCCCGAATGGGTTGATACGATTATCGTTGCAGATAATGGCTCGCAGGACAATACGGTTGAAATCGCGGAAAGCCTTGATGCGCGATCCGTAATTGGCTTTACAGGCGGTTATGGCGCGGCATGTCTGGCAGGTATTGCCGAACTACAAGATCATGACATCATTGCTTTCATTGATGGAGACTATAGCGATTACCCCGAACAGATGGACCGCGTAGTTGATCCTATCGTTGTTGGCGAGCAGGATATGGTGATTGGGTCGCGTCGGCTGGGCAAAGCCGATAGCGGCTCCCTTACCCTGCCCCAAAGGTTCGGCAATTTGCTGGCTTGCTTTTTGATCAAACGGTTTTGGGGTGTCGCCTATACTGACCTTGGCCCCTTTCGTGCGATCGAGGCAAAAGCGCTGAAACAATTGAATATGCAGGACAAAGCTTTTGGCTGGACGGTTGAGATGCAATTACGCGCAATTCAGGAAGGACTGCGAGTAACCGAGGTGCCGGTCGACTATCGCGCCCGCATTGGACATTCCAAAATCTCAGGCACGATCAAGGGAACATTGCTTGCTGGACACGCTATTTTGGGAACTATATTTCGCACCGCATATCGAGAGCGTTTTAAGAAGTAAGAACGATTTGGTTAGAAAGGCTGGTACTTTGGTGCGCCTGGGCGGAGAAACTTCAAACACTTGTACTGACGCGGCAACAGCGAGCGAAGAGCGAGCCGGGCTTTCGCCCGCCCCTTCGGAGCAGCGCGTGAAACGAGCTTGCGTGAGATCAAAAAAAACCGAACGCATTTCGCTACGCGAATTGCGGCTGGTGCGGATGAGAGGACTCGAACCTCCACGGCCGTAAGGCCACTGGCACCTGAAGCCAGCGCGTCTACCAATTCCGCCACATCCGCGAACCGGCCTAGTCACTAGCGATTTCCGCGGCACTTGTCCAAATTTTTCTGCTCTTTTTTCGCCATTAATCTGAATTCAGCCTACGGTCTATACTCACAATAAAGTCACCAGAATCTGATTACGTAGCGGAAAGATTCACCAAATATTTACCATAATACTTCAGTGTACTTACATCTACAGAATCATCTTCTGAATCGAGGATACCCATGACCCTTGAAGAGTTAGAAAGAGAATGTAAGCAGTCAATCCGCCAGCTTCAAGCGTTGGATCGCCGTAGCTGGATTAAGTGCGACGACCAAAAAATAACGTCAAAGCAGACTTCCCTAACTTCGGATGTACGCAAAGCGGCATAATCGTCAGATGACTGAGATATAGAGCGCTAAGATCACAGCACTCACGCGCATAGTGTTTGCTCAAAATTTTGGAAATACATAGCAAATATAAAATGTTTCGGATCACGATACACCTTTGGTGCGCCTTGGCGGAGAAAGTTCAAACACTTGTACTGACGCGGCAACACCGAGCGAAAAGCGAGCCGGGCTTTCGCTCGCCCCATCGGAGCAGCGCGTGAAACGAGCTTTCGTGAGATCAACCAAATCCGAACGCATTTCGCTACGCGAATTGCGGTTGGTGCGGCCGAGAAGACTCGAACTTCCACGGGAGTTACCCCACAGCGACCTCAACGCTGCGCGTCTACCAATTCCGCCACGGCCGCGAAGGAAAGGTACTGGCCAAGCCAGTCGCGTGGAAGTAGCAAATAGCCCCTGCCCTGACAAGCGCTTTTAAGCGCACTAGGGAAACTATTTTCATTGTTGCGTCTTTATCTATGCTGGTGCAGGAATGCATTATGCAAAACCAGAATGCGGAAAGAGCACATCTTAGCAATTCGGCGGGGAGCCAAATGGTTTCCAATGGGCCTGCGAGCGTTGAATGGATGGTACGATCTGGCCTGAGCGATTACGGGGAAACCCTCTCTCAAATGGAAGAGCGGGTCACGCATATTCGAGAAGGCACTGCTCCGGAAACGGTTGCATTGCTTGAGTTTCCGCCGCTTTATACTGGCGGGACAAGCGCACAAGACCATGATCTTTTAGCGCATGACCGTTTTCCTGTTTTTCAAACCGGACGCGGCGGTGAGTATACCTATCATGGCCCTGGCCAACGCATCGCCTATCCAATGCTTGACCTGACGAAACGCGTTCAGGACATTCGCCTCTATGTCGCAACGCTCGAACAATGGATCATCAACACGCTTGATCAGTTCAACATTAAAGGCGAACGCCGTGAAGACCGCGTCGGCGTTTGGGTCATGCGGCCCGACAAACCCTCCCTACCCGATGGTACGCCACGCGAAGACAAAATAGCGGCTATCGGCATTCGCGTCAGAAAGTGGGTAACCTTTCACGGCATCTCACTCAATGTTGAGCCTGATCTGGAGCATTATTCAGGCATTGTTGCCTGCGGAGTAGAAGGGCATGGGGTTACCAGTTTGATGGATCTAGGGCTTACGGCCACCATGGAAGACGTGGATATTGCATTGCGCGAGGAGTTCGAAAACCTATTCGGCCCCACCCACTAAATCCACAATAAAAAAGGCGCTTCGGTGAGCGCCTTTTTGAGAATTCATCGAGTCATTTGAATCACATCAAGCAACTTTTTCAATCAATGGCTTAAGGGCGGGATCAATGTGATCTGCTTCCTGATTGATATAAGCCAATAGCGCTTTCTCGTTTTCATGCAAGACACCATCACGGCCGATGCGCTCTGAAAGCCACATGGCTTCGGATTGTGTAACGGGTTCTGCGGCGATCATATCCAATTCGTCTTCGCGGTTGCGCTGACGCCATGTTTCGTTGTTCGCAGCAGTCTCATCCTGGAACGCTTGAGACCAATCGCCATTGCGCATCAACTCGCCAAATGATGAAAGAGTGCGGGAGAGAAGTCCTGCAACATCGCTTTCGGCTTCCTCATCCAACCAAGATTCACGGCGCAATGCCTCCTGACGTGAGAGTGACGCATACCCTGCTGCCATCATCAAATAAGCCGCAACAGCCTTAACAAATACATCATTCCATTCCGGATGATTATCCGCTTCGCTTGTGCGATCATTAAGATCAAACAGCACCTCAACTTCAGCCTGCGAGATTTTTACCTGCCCATCAGCGCCGACACCATACATAATGCGGCGGATCATCTGCGCCTCAGGTTTGCCGATTACGCCCGGGGTGAGTGCCGAATTGTCCATTAACGCACCATTGCCTTCGATTACCGCATGCGCGACTTCGCTTAGGGCGAATGAAGCAAGTGTTTCCGGAACAGAATGCGCGCGCTCGATAATCTTCACGAGCAATTCCAACTCTGTGCAGCTTTTTACGTGGCCATCTTTAGAGATACGATCTTTCAGCCAACCTGCATTAGTAGCGCTAACATACCCATGAGGCTTTGCCTGATTAACGCAGTAATCTACCATGGATTCCACAAAGAACTGACGCCATTCCAAGCATGTATCTTCGATTTGATCGTTCAATGCGAAAACGCCATCTGCCTCAGCAAGCGAGACGATCATATCGTCAAAAACCTCGCGGCGAAGCTTCACTACGTCGTCCGCATCAATTCTGGTCTTGTTGTTCAGAAATAGTCGAAAATCCATTGCCCTACCCTTGTATAATCCCCGATACAGGAGAAAGCGTAACAAGAGAGGTTTGAAATTTCACGAAGGCGTATGGTTACTCAGCGGTTAACACAGCACCCTAGCTCACGGCCGCCTGCTCCTGTTTTTCCAACTGCTTTTCGCGCAGGAAGATATAGACACCGGATCCCACGATGATGAAAATGCCGACCCATTTTGTGGCATCGGGAAATTCACCGAATATCAGGAGACCAAAAATCGTAGCACTGACGATCTCGATATACTGGAATGGCGCGAGAATGGACGCAGGCGCCATGGAAAACGCGATTACGATCAGCATGTGGGAAGCTACGGCAAACAGGCCAATTCCTAAGAGCAACGCCCAAGCGCGGTTTTCCTGCGGCAAGGATAGGCTGAAATCTTCAAATCCCAAGGGTGTACCCACTGCCAAAATCGCACCGCACATGATCACCCCGCCAATGCCCGCAAAGAACTGCATGATCAGCGGGTCATCGTTGCCGCCAGAAATTCGGGTGAGGATTAGATAGATTGAGAATAGAAATGCCGTGCAGAGCGGCAAGAGCGATACAACGCCAAACAGTTCGTAGCTGGGTCGTATGACGATGATTGCGCCTGCAAACCCTACAAAAGCTGCGACCAGACGCCTCCAGCCGACTTTTTCTCCCAGAAAGGCCGCGGACATCAACATGACGATGATGGGCTCAACAAAGAAAATAGAAATTGCGTCCGCAAGCGGCATGTATTTCAGCGCAGTGAAAAACAACATGGCAGCCAACCCCATGATCATCCCGCGCAGGATGTTCACTTTAGATAGGTAAATTGGCAGTGCGCTTCTGCTCCATGCAAGCATCAGGAAAACGAGCAGGAATAGTGTTTGGACGAGAAACCGCCCGAAGGTTACCGTTGCAGGGCTTACATCAAAGCGGGTAGCCAACATTTTGGCTATTGCATCCATAACCGGAGCAAAGATCATGGCAGCAACCATAATCGCCATGGCGCGCGCGATTTGATCGCTATTGTTACCAGCGGACACTCTTTTCCCCTTACTTTATCGAGACAAACAAGGCATGTGCTGCATTGAAATCAATCAATCTTTGCTTACGTCTTTCGGCAGCTTCGTAGTCTTCGCCCCATTGGCCGATATTGAAGTCTTCATCCACATGGGCAGCGTTCCAGGCACTTTCCGCATCAAGATGGCCTTCCGCCAAGGCGAGCGCGATCATGGCAGACCCGGAAAGCGAGGTAAATGTGTGTAGGCATGCCAGCTTAAACGGCTCTTCGTGCGCCTTCAAACGCGCACCGAAAGCTGCAATTGCGTCCTTTGGTTGCGTAATGTGCATGATGCCTTCTGCAAGCTCAAACCGCGCGCCGACGTCCTGATCCATCCAATCCAGAATAGGATCCCAGTGATTGCGCTGAGCTTCCACTAATCCTTCAGGGCTATCCGCACGATAGCAAAGCAAATCAGAAGACGCATAACGCACGATGTCTTCCATCACAGCTTGCGCTTCGTTTGCGACACCATCCACTGCAGTGTTTGCAAGTCGTGTTGCTGGCATTTTCAAGGGATTGATCTCGTCTTCAATCGAAGACCATTCATCCGCCACCAGTTGCGCAGCCGCTTGAGTGGGCATCGTCACCGCAACCCGACCCGGTGTTTTGACCGAGCGCCCGTCTAATAAGACTTCAAAACCCGTATCAGCTTCCGAGATTGTTACGTCTTTATAAAACCGCTTCGGAAACTTCGGTTTATCCTGCCCGCGGTTGGCTTTTCCGGGACCAATATCACCGCGCTCTATGGCGCCTTCAGCATCTTCAAGAATATCGCGCATGTCTCATTCCAGTATTTGCGATTCAATTCAATAAGTTAAATGATCATCCTCAGCATCTGATTCATCCAGAGCCAAAAGGTTAAATGTCTGTACCATATGGGGTGGCAGCGGCGCTTTAACATCCAACATACCGCCATTGGGGTGTGGAATGCGAATGCGTCTTGCATGAAGATGCAGTTTCTTCTGAACGCCGCCGGGAAACTCCCAGTTTTCAATGTCAAAGTATTTCGGGTCGCCGATGATTGGATGGCCTAGATGTTGCGTATGAACCCGTAATTGGTGCGTGCGGCCCGTTATGGGTTGTAGTTCCACCCATGAGAGGTTTTGTCCAGCCTGATCGATCACACGATATTTGGAAACGGCATGATCAGCATCCGGCTCCCCGTGGCGCGCAACCCGCATGATGTCCCCATCCGGGGTGCGTTCTTTGAGCATCCAGGTAGAGATTTGCCCTTCCTTTTTGCGCGGCACCCCTTTGCAGATCGCCCAATAGGTTTTTTCTGTATTGCGATGACGGAAGGCTTTTGTGAGTTCTGCTGCCGCACCGCGTGTGCGCGCGACCACCAGAACGCCTGAGGTGTCGCGGTCAATCCGGTGCACGAGACGCGGTTTTTCACCCTTTTGGCTACGCATGGATTCAAGCATGGAATCCACATGGCGATTGACGCCTGAACCACCCTGCACTGCCAATCCTGCCGGCTTGTTGAACACAAGCACTTTCTTGTCTTCATGCAGCAGCATTGCTTGCAGCACATCAAGATCACCGCGGTCACGGATTGTATTGCGCGTCAGCGGTTGTCCCGTTGCCATGGAAGTGACTTGAGGTGGTAGACGCACCGCCTGCCCGGTTGCGATACGCGTGTCTGACTTCGCACGCCCGCCATCCAAGCGGATCTGCCCCGAACGCAGCAATTTCTGTAATTGACCAAACGCAAGGCCCGGATAATGCAGTTTAAACCAACGGTCCAGCCGCATGCCTGCTTCATCTGCATCAACAATTTTGTTTTGAATAGCACTCATGGGCGCATCCTTACAGGAATGCGCGGCCAAACCAAAGCCCTATGAAGAGCGCAAGGACAGAAATAACAACGCTGGCGACCACATACCCAAAGGCTGGCATCATGGCACCGCGCTCTATCATATTGGCCACATCAAGCGAGAAAGCAGAAAAGGTTGTAAAGCCACCCAAAACACCTGTTGCGAAAAACAACCTAAACTCATTGGAGCCACCACGTTTCACTAACCAAGCGATGAACACCCCCATGACCAAAGAGCCGAAAACATTTACAAATATCGTACCCCAAGGAAATGCCGATCCTAACAATCGCAACGCACCGAGACCTGCCAAATGCCGAAACGATGCACCGATAGCGCCACCAAGGGCAACGAGTAGGACGTGGCTCATGTTTCTCCCCGCTCCTTGCGTAATCGATCCCAATATTCCAGCCGCTTGATGATGTCGCGTTCAAAGCCACGCTCTACCGGTTCGTAATAGGTCTCGCGATCCATCTGTTCCGGGAAATAGTTCTGGCCTGAAAATCCATCCGGCTGATCATGGTCATAGCGATAGCCATCCCCATAACCCTGCTCTTTCATCAGTTTGGTGGGTGCATTCAAAATATGCCTGGGAGGCAACAAGGAACCATTTTCCCGTGCCGATAATTTCGCCTTTTTGATTGCCACATGCACCGCATTCGATTTTGGTGCAGAGGCCAGATAGACGCAAGCCTGTGCCAATGCGCGATCGCCCTCCTCCGGTCCCAGAAAATCAAATGCCTGAACTGCCGCCATGGTGACAGGTAACGCTTGCGGGTCAGCATTGCCAATATCTTCGCTCGCCATCACCACCAGACGCCGCCCGATAAAGCGACGATCTTCACCGGCTTCCATCATTCGCGCGAGATAATACAGCGCGGCGTTTGGATCTGACCCACGCACCGATTTATGCAGTGCGCTGATGAGATTATAATGACCATCAGCGCCTTTATCGTAGATCGGCGCACGGCGCTGGAGCACTTCCTGCAAGCCTTCTGCCGAGAGTACCTCGTCCGGCTTTGCCACCCGCCAGATTTCTTCAGCCAGTGATATGATCGCCCTGCCATCGCCATCTGCCATTCGGATAAGTGAGCCACGCGCTTCATCATCAATGGGAAGCTTTTTTTCTTCCAACGCTTCGGCACGCTCCAGTAAACGCGCAAGACTTTCTTCGTCGTGAGATTTGAACGTCAACACCGTGGAGCGGGA
>CALLHT010000234.1 GCA_938009335.1 uncultured Rhizobiaceae group bacterium | reverse complement strand
AACATCGTCGAAAACACCTTCAAGCAAATCAAAGCAAAAAACGAAAAGCGGGTAGCTATACATGGTCGATAAGGTCGTCTCTCTTGAAAGTGCCATTGCAACCATCAGCGATGGGGATACGGTGTGTGTGTCGGGCTTTGTAGGAATTGGAACACCTGAAAGCTTGTTGCGTGGTATCGAAGAACGCTTCCTTACCCATGCCATACCGAAAGACATTTCGCTTCTGTTTGCGGCCGCTCCCGGCGACGGAAAAGACAGAGGTCTTAACCGCCTTGCGCATCCGGGTTTGGTGAAACGCGCGGTTGGTGGGCACTGGTCGCTTGTGCCAAAGCTTGGCGCGCTTGCGATGCAAAACAAAATCCAAGCCTACAATCTGCCGCTTGGGTGTATCTCTCAACTCTATCGCGATATCGCGTCCGGAAAGCCGGGCATGTTTTCGAAGGTCGGGCTGCATACTTTTGTGGATCCACGCCAAACGGGCGGCGCGATTAATGACTGCACACAAGAGGCACTTGTCGAACTCCAGGAAATTGCAGGCGAAGAATGGCTTTTCTATAAATCGATTCCCGTAAACGTCGCGCTCATTCGTGGCACAACAGCAGACCCGCTTGGCAATATTACGATGGAACGCGAAGCACTGACGCTGGACATGCTGCCAATTGCCATGGCTGCAAAAAATTCTGGCGGATTGGTGATCGCTCAAGTGGAGCGTATCGCAGCGCCCGGTTCTCTCTCGCCAAAAGAAGTGATTGTTCCGGGCAATCTTGTTGACTGTGTTGTGGTGTCAGAGCCGGACGAACATCTGCAGACCTATCAAACGCCGTATAATCATGGCTTTTCCGGTCGAATGAAGTCTCTCGTGGATACGCTGGAGCCGATGGAGCTTTCCGAGCGCAAGATCATCGCCCGTCGGGCTACCATGGAATTGCCGGTTAATGGTATCGTGAACCTTGGTATTGGTATGCCGGAAGGGGTTGGCTCGGTTGCCAATGAAGAGCGGATCATCGATTGTATCACGCTTACAACGGAAGCTGGTGTTCATGGCGGTGTGCCTCAATCGGGGCTTGATTTTGGTGCGGCCATCAATGCAAGCGCGATCATCCAGACCAATCAGCAATTTGATTTTTACGATGGTGGCGGACTTGATCTCGCCTGCCTTGGTATGGCGCAGGTTGATCAGTACGGCAATGTGAACGTGAGCCGTTTCAAGGACCGCTTTGCAGGAGCAGGCGGGTTTATCAATATTTCTCAGAATGCGCGTAAAGTGATCTTTGTCGGCACCTTCACTGCAGGCGGGCTAAAAATCGAAATCGCTAATAACGAACTCAAGATTTTACAAGAAGGTCGCAACAAGAAGTTCATCAAGGATGTTGAGCAGATCACTTTCAATGGGCCTTATACGGCAGAGCAGGGCAAAGAGGTTCTGTATGTAACCGAGCGTTGTGTGATGCGATTAACCTCGCAAGGCCTGAAAGTAACCGAAGTAGCTCCCGGTATCGACATCAAGAAAGACATTCTCGCTCATATGGACTTTGCGCCGATTGTGGATAATCCGGCGGTGATGGATGTGCGCATCTTTGCTGAGCGACCGATGAAACTTCGCAAGGAAATGCTGGAGATTCCAATCTCCGAACGTCTGGTATTCGATGAAGAAGCAAATACGGTTTTTGCGAACCTGGGTGGTTTGGATATCTCAACCGCGGAAGAGCTTGATGCACTGGACCGTGAATCCAATGCGTTCTTCCTGGGGCTGGGACGCAAGGTCAACATCGTCACAAATTATGACGGAATTTCCATTGCGCCAGTTCTTCAAACCAAGTTCATGAACCTGCTAGGGCAGTTGGAGTATGATTACTTCCTGACAGCCACGCGGTACACAACAAGTGCGTTTATGCGCCAGAAACTTGGCCATGAATTGGCGAACCGTTCTATCCCGCCGCATATCTTTGAAAGCAGGGAAGAGGCGGCCAACTATCTGGCACAAAAGCTCGCGGCAGAGTAATCCTCCCGCCAATTGAGTTCAGATCTTCATTATCCTGATTGACTCTCTGAAACGGCTTTGCTTAAATAGAACAAATAGTGAACATTTATAGAGAAACGATGCGCAAGCACAAAGCAAACCTTGCGGCGCTTAAACGTGCCGTCTCAACGCTTGAAGGAAGGAATGAACACCAGTTCACGCCTGCCCGGGTAGAAGATGAGACGCGTCTGCAATTTGGCGAGCATCTTCTGGATGATCATTTGGAAGGTGGTTTGTTTTCAGATTGCATGCACGAAGTGCGCTGTGACTATACGCGCGATATTGGTGCGGCAACGTCTTTCTTATGCGCGTTTCTTTCTCGTAATCTTGCACATTCAGGCAAGCTGGTCTGGATCATGGATCCAGCGGCGCAGATTGATGCAGGGCAACTTTTTCCTGATGGTTTATTGCAAGTGGGCCTCAATCCTGCAGATATTATTTTCGTTCATCCGCGCGATCTTAAAACAGCCATTTGGGCAACGGGGGAAGCGGCACGCGAGGGCGGGCTTGCAGCGATTGTCTTTCAGGTAAAAGGCAACCCAAAAATCCTCGACTTGGCGGTAAGCCGCAAACTGATGTTGCGCGCGCAGGCAAGTCGAACGCCTCTCTTCTTGCTGAGGCAGGGAGGTGGAGAAGAAGCATCCAGTGCTGCCACGCGTTGGCGGGTGGCACCTTTATCAAGTGAACACGATGAAACTTTAAAACGGGGTGTCGGGCCTATGCGGCATCGCCTGACCCTTGAACGTAATCGCACAGGCCAGACGGGGAACTGGCCGGTGTCTTGGCACACAACACAAAGGACATTTCGCCATGCCGCACTCCAGGTTTCCCCAGCGCATCATCGCATTACAGTTTCCCCATCTCCCAACCGATCGGATATTCCGCCATCGATGGGGCAAGTCATGGCGTTTGAAAAAGCGTCCTGAGGCTGCACCACTCGTTATCTTTGATACAATCCAGAATGCGTTGCGCATCACCGCGCATGAAAAAAGCCCGCAGCTTTCCGGCATTCATGTGGGTCAAAGTCTGAGTGATGCTCGTGCGATCAATCCAAAAATTGAATGCATTGAACAGGATGGCGAAGCAGATCGCGCGTTACTGCTTTGTCTTGCCCGATGGTGTGAGCGCTATACGCCGCTTGTCTCGCTAAGCGGTGACGATGGTTTGTTTCTGGATATCACGGGATGTGCGCATCTCTTCAAAGGTGAGGCTGCGCTGCTCGAAGACCTTGAGAAACGGTTGGTAAGCCAGGGGTTTGATGTGCAGCTTGCCTGTGCGGATACGCCGGGTGCCGCGTGGGCCTTGTGCCGGTATGGCCAGACAAGAGTTGCAAGCCCTCACCAGCAGGCCACCCTGTTGGAAGCGCTTCCGTTAAACGGGTTACGCTTGCCAAAAACAGATGTTCAAGGCTTGAGTAAACTCGGATTTAGAACGATTGGCTGTTTGTATGGTGTGCCACGCGCACCCCTCGTGGCACGATTTGGAACAGATATTTTATTCCGACTTGATCAGGCTTTAGGTGAGGCAGATGAAGTGCTTTCGCCGCTGCGACCTGTGGCTGAACTTGTTTCAGAGAAACGTTTTGCTGATCCAATCGTGGACGAGGAGGACATCAAGCGCACAATTCTGCTGTTATGCGAAAACTCAGTGCCAAACCTTGAGCGCCGCGGGTTGGGGATGCAGGCGTGTGAGTTGACGCTCTTCCGCGCCAATGGCGAGATTGAAACCATCACCACGGAAGCCTCTTTCCCGTTGCGCAACGCCAAGCGGATGGCGGCTTTATTTGACGAGCGTTTGGCCAGCCTGCACGACAGTTGGGAAGCGGGCTTTGGGTTTGATATTTTACGCCTTTCCATTGTAAGAGCTGCCCCCTTGAAGGCTGATCAGCAGACGCTTATCGCCCATGAAGAGACGGGAAAAACAGAGCATAATCATCACCTGATTGACCGCCTGTCTGCCCGACTTGGTAAAGAAAGAGTGCGGGTATTTTCGCAATGCGACACGCATATTCCTGAACGTCGGTTTGCGCTTCAACCGGCATTAGATACCACGCCAAGCAAGCCTGCTTCCTTGAAAGAAACCCAAAGCGAGATCATCACTCGTCCGCTTATCCTGTTCCCACGTCCCGAACGTGTAGAAGCAATTGCCGAAGTGCCGGAAGGACCACCATTGAAGTTTCGATGGCGCAAGGTGAGTTACGATGTTGTGCGTGCAGAAGGGCCGGAACGCATTGCCTGCGAATGGTGGAAAGATGGTCGCGCCGCCTATACGCGCGATTATTTCCGCATTGAAGATCGTGACGGTTATCGTCTCTGGGTGTTTCGCCATGGTCTTTATGAACGCGAAACACCAACGCCCAATTGGTATGTGCATGGCATGTTTGGATAGCGCTGATGGCGTATGTCGAACTTTCAGCTGCGAGTAATTTCTCGTTCCTGCGTGGTGCATCTCATGCAGAAGAAATGGTGATGCGCGCGCAGCGGTTAGGACTTGCCGGACTATCGATCACGGATATCAATTCTGTCGCCGGGCTTGTGCGTGGCCATATGGCGGCAAAGGAAGCGGGCCTGCCGTTTGCGCCGGGGTGTAGGCTTTCATTCATGGATGGAACGCCGGATATTTTCGTTTGGCCGAAAAGCCGTAATGGGTGGAGCAATCTGTGCGAACTGCTGAGCCTGGGTAAACGCCGTGCACCAAAAGGCGAATGTCATCTGGAGCTGGATGACTTGCTGTTGCATGGTCAGCAACTGCTGATGGCTGTGCACCCTATGGCGCATGCTCGTGAAAAGATGCTTCACCCTCTTGAGGCATTGAAAGAGCATTTTACGGGAAGGATTTTTCTTGGCCTAGTGCGCGACTATGGCGATCAAGATCAACGCCGTTTACAAGAGGTCGCTGCATTGGGTGAGGCGGTGGGCGTGCCGTTGATTGCCTTAGGAGATGTCCTCTATCACGCACCGGATCGGCGCCCTCTACAGGACGTCATCACCTGCATTCGAGAGGGAAAAAAGCTCTCTACAATCGGCACAAAATTGCGGCCAAATGCGGAGCGGCATTTGCGGAATGAGAGTGAGATGCGCCATGCTTTTAAAGGGTATGAACACGCTGTTGGCAGAACCGTTGAACTGTTCAATCAATTGCAGTTTTCGCTGGATGAGTTGAAGTATCAATATCCGGATGATCCCGTATTCGAAGAACTTGGCAGCGAGCCCATGCCCTCACAAGAGGCACTGGAACGCCTCACTCAACGGGGCCTTAAACGGCGATATCCTAAGGGCGTTCCCGCAAAGGTTTTAGCCCAGATTAAACACGAAACCGCACTTATTAAAAAACTCGACTACGCGCCGTATTTTCTCACGGTTTATGACATGGTGCGCTTTGCAAGAAGCCAGAATATTCTGTGCCAGGGCAGGGGTTCAGCGGCCAACTCGGCCGTGTGTTATTGTCTTGGCATTACGGAGGTAGACCCTTCGCAAATGGATTTGCTCTTTGAGCGGTTTATCTCTGAAGAGCGCAACGAACCGCCTGACATTGATGTGGATTTTGAACATGAGCGACGCGAAGAAGTTATCCAGTATATCTATACCAAGTATGGCCGTGAGAAAGCAGGACTTGCCGCAACAGTTGTGACCTACCGCGCGCGTTCTGCCATTCGCGAAGTGGGCAAAGTGTTCGACCTTTCTGATGATGCCATCAGTGCGATCTCCGGCACCAAGTGGGGAAGCTGGTCACGCGAAGTGGATAAGGAAGACGCACGCCGTGCGGGCTTGAATCCAGATGATAAACGCCTCGCACAAATGCTTGATCTTGCTCAGCAATTGATGGGATTTCCGCGCCATCTATCACAACATGTGGGTGGGTTCGTCATTACACGCGACAGGCTTTCCTCTCTCATCCCGATTGAAAATGCAGCCATGGAAGACCGTACGATTGTGGAATGGGATAAGGACGATCTGGAAAGTTTAGGCATGTTGAAAATAGACGTGCTGGCACTGGGCATGCTGACATGCATTCGCAAAGCGTTTGAGTTTCTTACACTCCATTATGACCGCAAGGAAACGCTTGCTTCGCTGCCGCCTGATGATGGTCCAACATACGATATGATTTGCCGGGCAGATACGATTGGCGTTTTCCAGATTGAAAGCCGTGCGCAGATGTCGATGCTGCCGCGCCTGCGCCCGCGCACCTATTATGATCTGGTGATTGAAGTTGCGATTGTGCGCCCCGGACCCATTCAAGGCAATATGGTTCATCCTTACTTGAAGCGTCGGCAGGGTAAGGAGCCAGTGATCTTTCCAAGCAAGGAACTGGAAGGTGTATTAGGAAAAACATTAGGCGTTCCGCTCTTTCAGGAGCAAGCGATGAACATCGCAATTGTTGCGGCTAAATTCCCGCCGGGAGAGGCGGATAAATTACGCCGTGCCATGGCAACGTTTCGCCGTGTGGGTACAATCGGATCATTTCATAAAAAGATGGTCGAGGGCATGGTGGCGAATGGGTATGACCGCGAATTTGCAGATCATTGTTTCAAGCAAATTGAAGGTTTCGGCGAGTATGGTTTTCCCGAAAGTCATGCCGCAAGTTTTGCGCTTTTGGTGTACGTCTCTTGCTGGCTCAAGTGTCATTATCCGGATGTCTTTTGTGCAGCGATCATCAATTCCCAACCCATGGGATTTTATGCGCCAGCCCAGCTCATTCGTGATGCCCGCGAGCATGGTGTGGATGTGCGGGAAATTGATATCAACTTCTCTAATTGGGATTGTACCTTAGAAGCGGATGGAGAGCCGGGAACCATCAAACCTCAGCATATGGAAATGGCAGCGGTCATGAAACACACCCATGCGGTACGACTGGGTTTGCGTTTGGTCAAAGGCGTGGGTGAGGAACATGCAAAGCAACTGATGGAAAAGCGCGACAGAGGTTATGATAGCGTCCGCGATTTGTGGATGCGGTCTGGCTTACCACGCGCGGTGATTGAGAAACTGGCAGATGCCGATTGCTTTCGCTCGCTTGGGCTTGATCGGCGTGAAGCGCTTTGGGCGGTTAAGGCGCTTGATCCGTTATCCAGCAGCGAACGGCTTCCTCTATTTGCTGCGGCGGACACGGTAGAGTTACAGCAAGAGCCAGAGGTTACGCTACCACCCATGCCATTGGGTGAGCATGTGATGATCGACTACCAGTCCTTGACCTTTTCATTGAAGGCGCATCCCATTAGCTTTTTACGGCCCGCATTGAAGCGCCGACGTTTTGTTGAAAATTTTGAATTACAAACCTTAAAGAATGGAAGTCGGGTAACTGTTGCAGGCTTGGTGTTGGTGCGCCAAAGACCCGGTTCTGCCAAAGGTGTTGTATTTGAAACAATCGAAGATGAAACAGGCGTCGCCAACATTATCGTCTGGCCGAAAACGCTTGAGAAATACCGCACGCTTATTCTGGGGAGCAGATGCGTTGGCATTACGGGCAAGTTGCAGCACGCAGATAATGTCATCCATGTTGTGGCGCATCATTTTGAAGATTTAACACCGATGTTGGCGAACTTGCATGCGCATGACGGGATACTCGAAACCCTTGCTAATGCCGATGAAGTGCGTCGTCCGGTCGAAGATATTCGTCAGAAAATCAAACCGCGTTCACGGCTAAAACGATTGCTTAAAGATGCGCCGGAGCTGAAGCAGGATTACGCTGAAATTGCAGCCAAGCGTCATGTGCAGAACATATTACCAAAAGGGCGGAATTTCCACTAAGCCGTCTTCAAGATAGGTTGCGTTTGCTTCTCAAACAGAGCGTAAAAATCTTCCGGTGGAACAGCCAGGTTGAACTCCGCCTCCTTGCGGCTCATCCACACCACCCAATCTTCGAACAGTTCATCAGTGCCATGAAACTTCCAAAGAATGCAGCGTTGCTCCAGATGCATATACCCCTCTCTGGCAGACAGTCCACGACAACTGGTAAATGGTGCCTGTAATCCAATCAGAAAGTCCGGGGTGAACTCAAGAATGGTCATCGCAATCATATAACGTGTCAACAGACAGGCCAGCGCTCCGCCTCGAAAATCTTTTCTGATCCAAAGGCCTCCATGATAGAACACTTTGCCAGAAATATTTTGCGCCGCTTCAGACAATCGCCAATGCGTGTTGTATAAGTCAACCTGCTGACCTCCAGGGCGAATTTCACCCAGCCGGTTTTGCATGAAGTCCGCCAGAGTTGTCTCCTGCAATTCCAACGAGCGCACAGCCTGAGTTTGAACGATTTCCTTGTTTGCATCCCGCCCAATCAGCCAAAGGCCCTTTACGTCCTCAATGTCGGATTCAATTGGTTTGAAAATCGGATCAAGCGCTTGCTCGCGGTCGCTGTCAGA